>CALFMQ010000276.1 GCA_937879825.1 uncultured Phycisphaerales bacterium | reverse complement strand
ACTTCTCGGCGTCGTGGACGGGGAAGGCGAAGATGATCGTGCAGTCGGTGGCGGTGCCGGTGGTTCTGCTGCTTGTGATACTTGCGACGAGCGGCGCGCTTGAGACAGATCGTGCGATAATGATCAACGCGGTGATCGCGTATGTGGTGACGGCAGTGACCGTGGTCTCGGCTGTTCCCTATGTGATGCGGGCGATGGGCGCGGTGCGGGGGCGGGTGTCTTGAGCGAGCAAAAGAACAAGTCGCGGGCGTCGATCAGGCCATTGAACAGCGCGACGATCGCGCTGACGACGGGGGGATTGGGCTTTCTGCGGCCCGCGCCGGGGACATGGGGCTCGGTGCCGCCGTGCGCGGCGATGGGGCTGCTGCTGATTGGGGGCGCCTCGTACTGGACGATTCAGCTGGTGATGGCGCTCGTGTTGGTGCTGGCGTGCGCGGTGTGCGTGGTGTTGGGGCGCTACGCGGAGGCGCGGTTTGGGCGGAAGGACGCTGCGGAGGTTGTGATCGACGAGACGGCGGGGGTGACGCTCGGGTTGATGATGTGGCCGGCGGGGTTTGTGGCGTCGTGCGCGCTGCCGGGCGATTTGACGATTGATGCTGCGGGCGGGCCGTTCCTGCGGGCGTTAGTCGCGGTGGGCGCTGCGTTCGTGCTGTTCCGGGTGAGCGACATCTTCAAGCCGTGGCCCGCGCGGCGGTTGGAGGATTTGCCGCACGGGTGGGGCGTGCTGATGGATGATGTGATGGCGGGCGTTTACGCCGCGGCGGCGATGCAGGTGGGGCTGCGGTTCTTGCCGCTTGGATGAAACGCGAGCCGCTTCAGTCCCATTGAACATCCGGGAGGACTGTGATGCCGTGTCTGGTTGCACTCTTGGCGTTGGCGTTTCCGCGGTTGGCGATCGTGCTGGTCGTGATTTTCTCGGATTACATCGGGAACGCGTATCAGACGACGATCGTGCCGTTCCTGGGTTTCCTTTTCATGCCGCTGACGACGCTGGCGTACGCCCTTGCGATCAACGCGCATGGGTCGGTGAGCGGGCTGTATCTGGTTGTGCTGGTGCTGGCGGTGCTGGCGGACCTGGGAATGGGCGGGTTCGGAGCGCGTGCGAATCGGAACCGGCAAGGTCGGAAGAACTAGACGCCTTCGCGGTCGAGGAGGCGGTACTGGATGGCCTCGGCGATGTGTGCGATGTCGATGGTCTCGGCGGCGTCGATGTCGGCGATGGTGCGGGCGACGCGGCGGATTTTGTCATAGGCGCGGGCGCTGAGCCCGAGTTCGGTGAGGGCGCCGCCGAGCATCGCGCGGGCGTCGTCGGTCATGGGGGCGAGGGAGTCGAGGTCTTTGCCGCGGAGGCGGGCGTTGAGCGTTTCGCCCTGGCGGGCGCGCTGGCGCTCGCGGGCTGAGGCGACGCGGTCGCGCATTTGCGCGGTTGATGTGCCGGGCTTGCGATCGGTGGCGGAGAGGTCCTTCCACGGCACGGCGGGGGCTTCGACATGGATATCGATGCGGTCGATGAGGGGGCGTGAGATGCGGCCCAGGTAACGCTTCATCTCGCGCCGGCCCGTCTCGTTGGCGGGCATCTCTCCCGAGGCGGTGGGGTTCATCGCGGCGACGAGCATGAAGTTGGCCGGAAATGATGCGGATGAGTGCGCGCGGGAGATGGTGACATCGCCCGACTCGAGGGGCTGGCGGAGGGTGTCGAGGACGGCGCGGGGGAACTCGGGGAGTTCGTCGAGGAATAACACGCCTTGGTGCGCCATGGAGATTTCGCCCGGCGCGGGGACCTTGCCGCCCCCGATGACGGCGATGGCGGAGGCGGTGTGGTGCGGCGTGCGCACGGGGCGCTTTGTGATGAGGCCGGCGGCGGTGGAGCCGTTGAGGCGTCCCGCTGCGGAATAGATGCGCGTAATCTCGACGGCTTCCTGCGGAGACAACGACGGGAGGATTCCCGGGAGTGCGCGGGCCATCATGGTTTTGCCGGTGCCGGC
>CALFMQ010000275.1 GCA_937879825.1 uncultured Phycisphaerales bacterium | reverse complement strand
TCGGCTGGCTCAACGATGTCCCCCACCTCATCCCCGACGGCTTCCCGTGGGAACCACTCACGCGCTGACTCGGCGCGCACTCATCCCGCGCCGCCGTCGATCAGTGTCCATTCCACTTCCATCGTGCTCGTCTCCCCCGCCGAGGTGGCGTCCGGAATCTGCCGTGCCGCTTCGCTCGCCCCGCCCTCACCGTCAACCGACGCGCGCTTCCTGATCGGCAGTTGCACCTCGTGCCAGCGATACGCCGCTCGCACATTCGGCCCGTTGTACGACAACTTCCGCGCATCCCCCACCGTTTCCCACGCCCCCGAGTTCGACACCCACAAGGACAACTCGCTCACCGCGCGCCGCAACTCGCCCCGCGTCAGATCGCCCCGCACTCCCAGACTCACAACCGTCACCGGGTCCGTGTCGTACACGAACACCGCGCCGTCGTGGCCGGTCTCGCCCATCTCCGGCTCGCGGTACAGAAAGCTCATCGACCACTGACCCTCGCGCAGCGTGCCGTCATCCTCGACCCGCTCGTAATCCGTCTCCACCGGCGAGGTCATCGCGATGTCCCGGTCCTTGATGTGCTGGAACAGCGGCCAGAACGCCCGCGAGGTATTCCAGCCCATCATCCCGTCCTCATTGCCGTTCGACACGATCTCCGCGCGCCGCACCGACGGATAGTGCTTGATCTCCATCGCCCCCGGCGCCGTCGGACCCGGATACCCGATCGGCAAGGGCGTATCGATCACCGACCGCCCGCACCGGTACTCCGTCCAGTCGCCCCGATCAACCAACTCGACCTCATCCTTCACATCGCCCCCCACGCGCTTCACCCAACTCCCAGTCCGCTCGGGCTCACCCTCCGGATCGATCCCGGACGCCCGCGTCTCGCGCGGACCGTCGCCGCCCGCATCCTGCCGAGCCAACGCCGACGCCCCCACCATCAACCCGACCATGCCCGCGACGACGAAACCGGAATGCCACATGACTCGATCCTTTCTCCGGAGCGTCTTCGCCCGGCCCCGGGCCCCGGATTCACCTCACCGCCGCGCTTCCCGCCCGTGATCGTGCCGCACCGTGCCCCCGATCACCATCGCCGCAGTGAACAGAATCAGGTCCTTGATCAGGTACTGCCCCTCCGGCGACGGCACCCACGGCACGCTCACCCAGCACACATCCGCCTTCAGCACCAAAGCCAGCGCCGTCGCCGGCAACCGCACCGCAAGCAACAGCAGCGCTACCCGATTCAGCGGCCGCACCAACAGCGCCAGCCCGATCAGCGCCTCCCACACCCCCAGGTACACGACCGTCCGCGCCGGATCGCCCAGGTACACCGTGTGCGCCAGCAGACTCGTCGCGCTCTTGTACCCCAGGCACTTCAGCACACCCATCCAAACAAAGAACACCCCGAGCCCGTACCGATGCGCAGCATGCCCCCACTCGTGCATCCAACCCGCGATCGCGCGGTCAAGCTGGTCGAGTCGTGCACGCATGCCATTCACGCCGCCGCGCCCCTACTGCCGCTTCCCCTTCCCCTTGCGATCACCACGGAAATCGCTCTTTCGCTTGTCCCGCGACTTGCTCCGCGCCGCCCGCTTGTCCGCGCCGGTCCGCTGGGGCTTCTCCAACTCCACCTCGCCGATCTTCAGCCCCGCCGCCACGCTCTTGTTCTTCCCCGCCGTCCGGCTCGATGCGTCCGTGATCACCAGCTCCATCTGCCGCCGCGGCAAGTCCACCGCCGCGATCGTCACATGCACGCGGTCCCCGATGTTGTACGAGCGCCCCGTGTTCTGCTCCACCAGCGCCCCGCTCTTGCCGTCGATCCGCCACACCCCGCGCTTGAAGTACCCCTGCTTCGCGCCCGCCGGCGCCGGCACCGGCAGATCGCTCGCCTCGCACATCCCCTCCGCCAGATACTTATCAAGCCGCACGAACACACCCCGGTTCATCACCCCCGTCACGATGCCGGGGAAGGACTCGCCGATGTGCTTCTCCAATAACTGCAGCACCAGGAACTGCCGCAACTCACGCTCGGCGCTCTCCGCGTTCTCCTCGTTGATGTTGCAACGCGAAGCAATGATCTGCAGCTCCTCCTCATTCGGGCACGCATCGCTGTCACGCAACCGCCGCCCCAGCGCCTTCTTCGACTTGTCATCCCGTGGCGGCTCGAGCCCGTTCTTCGTGTGACTCAGATACTCCGCAAGCGCCCGGTGCGCCGTCAGGTCCGGGTACCGACGAATCGGGCTCGTAAAGTGCGAATACGCGTTGCTCGCCAGCGCGAAGTGACCGATCATCGCCGGCGAATACTCCGCCCGCGTCAGGGTCCGCAGCACCGCCATGTGCACCGCCGGCGCCGCCGGGCTCCCCTTCGTCGCATCGAGCAGCGCCTGCAGATCCTCGCGCGTCGGCGACTTGGGAATCCGGTACCCCGCCACCTTCACAAAGTCGCGCAGCCCCTCCGTCGAACCCGGCACCGGCTCCGGGTGCGTCCGCCGCAACACCGGCACGCCCAGGTCCTCGAACAGACCCGCGATGGCCTCGTTCGCCTCCACCATGAACATCTCGATCAGCGTGTGCGTGTACGCATCATCCTCAGGAACCGCGTCGATCACATGCCCCTGATCGTCGTACACCAGCTCCGCGTCCGGCAGTTCAAGGTGAATCATCCCCGCCTTCCGCCGCCGCTCCTCGATCCGCTTGGCAAGCCGATCAAACTGCCGGAGCGTTTTGACCAACTGCTCCGTGTACCGCGGCTCCGTCTTGGCGTGCTTCTTCGCCTCCTCCTCATCCCCCTCGATCAGCGCCTGCGCCTCCAGATAAGTCAGACGCTTCGCCGACTTGATGAGCGACTGCGAGAACCCCCGCGCCTTCACATGCCCCTTCTCGTCGTAGTCAATGAACGCGCTCTTTGCGAAACGCTCCACGCCCTCCTGAAGCGAGCAGATGCCGTTCGACAGGATCTCCGGCAGCA
>CALFMQ010000274.1 GCA_937879825.1 uncultured Phycisphaerales bacterium | reverse complement strand
TCGCCCAACCGATTAGGTCGTAATGATAGATCGTTTCGGTGCTCTTTGACCCATCAAATTCTCGTTCGGGGGGCGGGTCGGTCGGACTTGTTCGCCATTTGATACACTCCCGCGGCGCTTTCCCACTTGTACGGAGCGGTCCGGATGTCGAATGCGGATTTCCACCTACCTCAGAGGGGGCTGGGCAGCACGGCCCGACGGGACAAGTGGTGGGTCCAGCCGCTGACCGTGTTCTGCGTGCTCTCGGGCTTCATCGTGTACGCGACCTGGGCCGCGTTGCAGGGCAAGCATTACTTCGCGCACGCGAACGGCGAGCACTACCTGTCGCCGTTCTATTCGCCTCTTCTGTACGGGGCAGAGCACGAGCCCTACTGGATCGCGCAGGGCGTGCCCAAGTGGTGGCCGTCGTTCCTGCCATTCTCACCGGCCATGCTGATCCTGATCGGACCGGGGCTGATGCGCTTCACCTGCTACTACTACCGAGGCGCGTATTACAAGGCCTTTTGGGCCGACCCGCTCTCGTGCGCCGTTGGGGAGCCGCGCAAGGGGTACCGAGGCGAGAACTCATTCCCGCTCATCATGCAGAACGTGCACCGATATGTGTTCTACCCCGCCGCCGCGTTCGTGATGGTGCTGCTCTACGACGGGTACAAAGCCCTCTGGTTTACCGACGCAGAGGGCACACATTTCGGTGTCGGCGTCGGCTCGATCGTTCTCATCATGAACGCGCTGCTCCTCGGCGGGTACACCTTTGGTTGCCACTGCGCGAGGCACCAGATCGGCGGCTTCCTGAACTCTCTGGCCAAACGCCCGATCCGTTCGAAGTGCTACGCGTGCGTGAACGCTCTCAATAAGCGCCACATGTACTGGGCGTGGGTCAGTCTTGTGTGGGTCGCGCTGACCGACCTCTACGTCCGCCTGCTCTCCATGGGCTACATCACCGACTTCAGGATCATCTTCTGATGGGAACTCCCCAGTGCATCACGCATGAGCACCAGGTGCTGATCATCGGGGCCGGCGGCGCGGGGCTCCGGGCCGCGATTGAGGCCGCATCGACAGGAGTCAACGTCGGGGTTGTCTGCAAGTCGTTGCTCGGCAAGGCGCACACGGTCATGGCCGAGGGCGGCATGGCCGCGTCCATGGGGAACGTTGACGACCGCGACAACTGGCGCGTCCACTTCGCCGACACGATGCGCGGCGGGCAGTACCTCAATAACTGGCGCATGGCAGAGATTCATGCGCGACAGGCGGGTGATCGCGTCCGTGAACTCGAGGCATGGGGGGCGATCTTTGACCGGACCCGAGACGGCAAGATCCTCCAACGAAACTTCGGCGGCCATAAGTACCCGCGACTGGCGCACGTCGGAGACCGCACAGGCCTCGAGATGATCCGAACGCTGCAGGATCACGGCATCCATCAGGGCATCGAGTTCTACATGGAGTTCACGGTGCTCGAGATCCTGATGGACGGCGACCGCGTCGCCGGCGCTGTCGGGTACGACCGCGAGAAAGGCCGCTTCCACCTCTGGAAGGCTCCCGCCATCGTGCTCGCGACCGGCGGCATCGGGCGCGCGTTCAAGATCACTTCCAACTCATGGGAGTACACCGGGGACGGGCACGCGCTGGCCTACCGCGCCGGCGCCGAACTCAAGGACATGGAGTTCGTCCAGTTCCATCCCACCGGGATGGTCTGGCCGCCCTCCGTACGAGGCATCCTGGTCACCGAAGGCGTCCGGGGCGAGGGCGGCGTGCTGCGCAACAGCCAGGGCCGCCGCTTCATGTTCGATGACATCCCCGACCTCTACAAGAACCAGACCGCGTCCGACCCCGAAGAGGGTTGGCGCTATGTGATTGGTGATAAGGATGCACAGCGGCCGCCGGAGCTTTTGACGCGCGACCATGTCGCGAGGTGCATCGTGCGGGAGATCCGCGAAGGCCGGGGCAGCCCGCACGGCGGGGTCTACCTCGACATCGCGTGGATCAAGGAGAAGATGCGCAACTCCGAAGCGCACATCCGCAAGAAACTCCCCAGCATGTACCACCAGTTCAAGCAACTGGCCGGCGTGGATATCACCAAGGACGCGATGGAGGTCGGGCCGACCACCCACTACGCCATGGGCGGCGTGAATGTGGACGGCCAGACGCAGATGTCCACCGTCAAGGGCTTGTTCGCGTGCGGCGAAGTGGCGGCCGGTCTGCACGGCGCTAACCGCCTCGGTGGGAACTCGCTGTCCGATCTCGTGGTCTTCGGCAAGCTCGCCGGCGAACACGCGGTTGAGTGGGCGAGGGCACATCCCAACCCAACCATCGATAATTCCCAGGTGCAGTCCATTTGCCGCGCAGCGCTGGAGCCATTGGAACGATCCGGCGGCGAGAGCCCCTACGAGGTGCAGGCCACACTCCAGGACATGATGCAGGACAAAGTCGGCATCGTGCGCAAGGAAAGCGAGATGGCCGAGGCGATCGACGGCATCGCGTCGCTTCGTAAGAAAGCCGCATGCGCATCGGTGCCCGGTAACATCGAATACAACCCCGGGTGGCACACCGCGGTCGATCTCCACAATCTTCTGGTGGTGTCCGAAGCGGTCGCCCGGTGCGCGCTCGATCGCAAAGAGAGCCGCGGCGCGCACTTCCGCGATGATTACCCCGCCAAGGACGAGGCACACGCATCACACAACACGATCGTGTATCGGGGTGCCGACGGAGCGATGGTGGTTGAGCGGCGAGAGATTACCGCCATGCCGACGGAACTGAGCGACATCATCAAGGAGATGGGGTGAGCCCCCAGCGGGGTCGCGCCGAAAGGACTCAGGACATGGGCGAACAACGGCAAGCAACCTTCAGCGTCTGGCGCGGTGATCACCAGACCGGCAAGTTCGTCGATTACAAGACCACGGTCTCGGAGGGCATGGTCGTCCTCGATGCGATCCACCAGATCCAGGCCGAGTCCGCCTCCGACCTCGCATGCCGATGGAACTGCAAGGCGGGCAAGTGCGGCTCCTGCTCGGCGGAAATCAACGGCAAGCCCCGCCTCATGTGCATGACGCGCCTCGATGTGCTCGACATGACTCAACCGGTGACGGTCGAGCCGATGCGCTCGTTCCCGTCGATCCGCGATCTCGTCACCGACGTGTCATGGAACTTTAAGGTCAAGAAGAGGATCAAACCCTTCAAACCGCGCAAGCCCGACGCCGAGGACGGCACCTGGCGCATGTATCAGGCCGATGTCGAGCGCGTCCAGGAGTTCCGCAAGTGCATCGAGTGTTTCCTCTGCCAGGATGTGTGCCACGTCCTGCGCGAACACCACAAGCACGACGAGTTCGCCGGGCCACGCCACTTTGTCTATCAGGCCGCGCTTGAGATGCATCCGCTCGACGTCGAGGAGCGTCTCGGCCAGGTAAAGGGCGAGAACGCGATCGGGTATTGCAATATCACCAAGTGCTGCACCAAGGTCTGTCCCGAACACATCGCGATCACGGACAACGCGATCATCCCGCTCAAGGAGCGCGTCAACGACGAGTTCTACGATCCCATCACGAAGCTCTTCCGGATGTTCCGGGCCAGACCGAAGGCCGATCGCAAGGACTAAAGCGAGCGCATCGTTGATTGAAGGGGCAACCAATGCACGAACTGAAGAAGATCCGCGTCGAGTCGATCCCCAGGTCGCTGTCGAAGGCAGAACGGTACCGGCTGCTCAATGAACCGCGATGCGCTGAGAGCATCTGCCGTGATATCCTCGCCGTTGACGCGAAGCACGCCGACGCCCTCAAGATTCTCATTCTCGCGATTACAGATCAGTTCCCGGTGCTAGGCGACGCCAGAGACCTTCGCGCGCGCAAGGACGAAGCGGAGTCGCTCCTGGCCCGCCTGCCGGACGAGTACTCGCAGTTCTATTACAAGGGCGTGCTGCTCGAGCGCTGGTCCAAGAGCCTGCTGCTCAACAAGGCCAATCCCAGCATTGTGCACGACTTCCTTGTCCGAGCAATGGAGGCGTACGCACAGGCAGAGGCGCTCAGCGATCCTGATAATGAGGACGCGGTCCTCCGCTGGAACACATGCGCCAGAATCATCGACCGGTACGGGCTCGCTCAACGGGCCGCGAATCCCGCGATCCACCACGAGTCCTACGGCGACGAGGTCCCCTTCCGCTAGCGGACGCAACACGAACGATCAAGCCATGGAACTCGGCCCCTCGTGCATTCCGATCAAACAACCGTGCCCAACGATCTGTCAGAAGTAGACGGCCTGTTGTTCGCCTGTGTGCTGGACGGAGCGGGCGGCGCGCGCGTCACCGACTGGGCCGGGGTTGAGGCGTGGAAGCAGGACGATGGGCCGCTATGGCTTCACTTTGAGCAGAGTCATCCCCGCGTACAGGACTGGCTGAGGCACAGGAGCGGCCTCACTTCAGTAACGGCCGAAGCCCTGCTCGCAACCGAGACCAGGCCGCGCGTTTTCCGCGGCAAACGAGGCGTCGCCGCGATCCTGCGGGGCGTCAACACCAATCCGGGCGCCGAGCCCGACGACCTGGTGGCGATCCGGATGTGGTCCGAAGGTGTGCGTGTCATCACCATTCGCCACCACAGACTCATGACGCCCCGCGATGTTCTGTCGCAACTCGTTGAGCATCACAGCGGACCGATCACCGCCGGGCAGTTGTATGAGCGCCTGATCGGCCGGTTGATCTCGCGCATGGCCGGGACGGTCGGCGCATACGACGACTCTCTGGATCTCATCGAGGCGGGGTTGGAAACCGAGAATGCCACCGATCTGCGCCGCCGAGTCTCCGAACTCCGCCACAGCTTAGTGCTCCTCCGGAGGTATCTGTCGCCCCAACGAGAAGCACTCGGCAGTTTGTTGA
>CALFMQ010000273.1 GCA_937879825.1 uncultured Phycisphaerales bacterium | reverse complement strand
TCGGTGATGAATCAGCGCGAGGTCGGGTCGGACGTGCCGTCGTTCTCCGAGGCCCTCCGCCGGGCGCTGCGTCAGGACCCGGACGTGATCCTGGTCGGCGAAATGCGAGACCTCGAGACGATCGAGTCGGCGATCCGGGCGGCCGAGACAGGCCACCTTGTGTTCGCGACCCTCCACACGACCGGGGCCGCCAAGACGATCGACCGCGTGGTGGACGCCTTCCCGGTGACCCAGCAGAACCAGATCCGCGTGCAGCTCTCGACCTCGCTGATCTGCGTGCTGTCGCAGGTGCTGCTGGCCCGGGTGGATGTGAAGGGCATGGTCGCGGGGTACGAGTTCCTCGTGGTCACGCCCGCGATCGCGAACCTCATCCGCGACAACAAGACCTTCCGCATCGACTCGGCGATCCAGACCGGCAAGCGGTTCGGCATGCAGTTATTGGACGAACACCTGTGGTCGCTCTACTCGAAGGGGATGATCTCGGCCGAGGAGATGGTGGACAAGGCCAAGAACCCCGGCGACCTGACGGACCGGGTCCACAAGCTGGGGCGGCAGGTCGGACGGACCGACCTCGACACGGAAGGGGCCGTCGAGGGCAAGGCCGCGTCCGCTTGAGACGGGGCGGCGGCGAGTCACAGAGCGCGGGCGGGCGGGGACGCTTTTCGTGGATGAATGGTGCATTTGTGGTGATCGGCAGCGGCCAAAGCCACTGATATTCGTATTTTGATCGTATCAAATAGATTGTGTCGTAACGACCTAATCTGAGTATTTCCAGCGTTTTCCGGCAGCAAAGGTCCGGATTGATGCGGATGATATCCACGGACCGGTTCGGTCCCCAGACTTGTGAGCACCGACGATGCCCAAGGTAGATCCATCTGAACTGGCCAAGCGGAAGCTTGGACGCGTCTTGACGAAGTTAGGGAAGGTCTCTCGCGAGACGGTCCACGAGGCCTTGGCGATTCAGAAGTCCGGGCGGCGGGTCCCGATCGGGCAGATCCTGATCGAGATGGGGCACATCGTCGAGCGGGATGTCCAGGAGGCGCTGGCGGGGCAGGCGGGGATGGCCTTCGTCAATCTGGACGAGATCGAGTTCACCGACGAGGTGGTCAAGGCGATCCCGGCCGAGACCGTGATGGCCTATCAGGTCGTCCCGACGGCCTATGAGCCGAGGACCAAGAAGCTGCAGATCGCGCTCAAGAGCCCTGACAACTTCCGAGCGGTTGACGACCTCCGGTTGCTGATGGGGTTCCGGGTGGAGGCGGTGTGCGCTCCGCCCGAGCAGGTCGAGGCGCGGATCAAGGAGTTCTACGCGGGTCACGAGACCTCGCTTCAGGATGTGGTCGGCGACATCTCGAAGGACTCGAAGCTCGGTTCGCTGGCATCGAAGCCGGCTGCGCCGGGGGCATCGATCGATCTGGACGCGGTCCTGGAGGCGTCGGAGGACAACAAGGTCATCACCCTGTTGAACCTGGTGCTGTTGCAGGCGATCAAGGACAAGGCGTCGGACGTGCACTTCGAGCCGTTCGAGCACGAGTTCAAGATGCGGTACCGGATCGACGGCGTTCTCTACGAGATGGTGCCGCCGCCGCCGCACCTCGGCCCGGCGATCACCTCGCGTATCAAGGTCATGTCGAATCTGGATATCGCGGAGCGTCGCTTGCCGCAGGACGGGCGCATTGAGTTGCAGGTCGGCGGCCACCCTGTGGACCTGCGCGTGAGCGTGCTGCCCACGATGTACGGCGAGTCGGTCGTGATGCGTGTGCTGGACCGCTCGAATGTCGAGTTGGCGCTCGACCGTGTCGGCCTGCTCCCGGAGGAACTGGAGCTCGTCCGGACGCTGATCCGCCGCCCCAACGGGATCGTGGTGGTGACGGGCCCGACGGGTTCGGGCAAGACGACAACGCTCTACGCGGCGCTGCAGGAACTGAACGAGGTCGATGTGAAGATCCTCACCGCGGAAGACCCGGTGGAGTACGACATCGACGGGCTTGTGCAGTGCCAGGTGAACACGGATGTCGGGCTGACCTTTGCGCGATGCCTTCGGTCGTTCTTGCGTCAGGACCCGGACGTGATTCTGGTAGGTGAGGTCCGCGACCTCGAGACCGCGCAGATCGCGGTGCAGGCGTCGCTCACGGGCCACCTCGTGTTCACGACGCTCCACACGAACGATGCGCCGAGCTCGATCGTGCGACTCCTGGACCTCGGGCTCGAGTCGTTCCTCCTGACGGCGACGCTGGAGGCGATCGTGGCGCAGCGGCTGGTGCGGACGGTGTGCGCGCGCTGCAAGGAGCAGTACACGCCGACCGAGGAGCAGCTGATGGAGCTCGGGATCACGCCCGAGGAGGTTGTGGGGCGGAAGTTCTTCCGCGGTAAAGGTTGCGACAACTGCCACGGGTCGGGCTACAAGGGCCGCACGGCGCTGTTCGAGATCATGCAGATGGATGACGGTCTGCGCGACCTGATCATGAACGAGGCGTCGCTCGGCGTGCTGCGCGACGAGGCGAGGCGGCGCGGGATGCGCTCGCTGCGCGAGTCGGGCCTGCTTGCGATCTACGAGGGACGGACGAGCATCGATGAGGTCGTCCGCGAAACGGTTCTCGAGGAATAGTTGATCACCGCGACGCCGAGCAGCGCCGCGACACACATTGGAGTTAGGGAATGCCGACTTTCCTGTATGACGCCCTCGATAAGAGCGGCAACCGCCAGAAGGGCCAGATCGACGCCAACTCGAGCGAGGAGGCGATCCAGCGGATCAAGTTGCAGGGCTACTTCCCGACATCGGTGCGCGAGCAGCGCGCCAAGAAGGCGAAGGGCGCGGGCGGCGAGGGCGGTGGTAAAAAGGCGGCCAAGAAGAAGCCGGCGCGTCGCGGCGGCGTGTTCAAGGTCAAGCAGAAGCACCTGACGACTTTCACGCGCCAGCTGTCCACGCTCCAGGACGCGGGGCTCCCGCTGCTGCGCTCGTTGCAGATCCTCGAGAGCCAGCAGAAGCCGGGGCTGATGAAGTCGGTGCTCGGCGGCGTGGTCGAAGAGGTTGAGGGCGGCTCGTCGCTCTCTGACTCGATGGGCAAGTTCCCCAAGGCCTTCAACCCGCTGTACTGCAAGATGGTGGCCGCCGGCGAGATCGGCGGCGTGCTGGATGTCATCCTGCAGCGCCTGGCGGAGTTCATGGAGAAGGCCGAGCGCCTGAAGCGCCGCGTAAAGGGCGCGTTGATCTACCCGATCACGGTCGTGATCGTGGCGATCCTGATCGTGACGGGCATGATGTACTTCATCATCCCGCAGTTCAAGGACATCTTCAACGAGTTCGAGATCGAGCTGCCGGCCATCACGGCGGGCCTGATCAATGTGTCGTCGTGGGTTGCCGGCAACTACCCGACGAAGGACGCGATGTACATCCCGGGCTGGGTGTATGTGATGTTCTCGCCGCTGATCATCTTCATCCTCTACAAGCTGGCGCGGAAGACGAAACCGGGCCGGGCGCTCCTGGACAAGATGTTCATGCACGCCCCGCTGTTCGGGAAGCTGATCCGCAAGACCTCGGTCGCGCGATTCACGCGGACTCTCGGCACGCTGATCTCCGCGGGCGTCCCGATTCTCGAGGCGATCACGATCACGAAGGAGACCTCGGGCAACTATGTGTTCGAGAAGGCGCTGGGCAAGGTGCACGACTCGATCCGCGAGGGCGAGTCGTTCGCGGCGCCGCTGCGCGAGGCGAAAGTGTGCGATGCGCTCGTGGTGAACATGATCGACGTCGGCGAGGAGACGGGCGACATGGACACGATGCTGCTGAAGATCGCGGACAACTACGACGAGGAGGTCGATGTCGCGGTGGGCTCGCTCATCTCGCTCATCGAGCCGCTGCTCATCGTGTTCCTGGGCGGCATCGTCGGCACGATCGTCGTGGCGATGTTCATGCCGCTGGTCAAGATGATCGAGGACCTTCAGAAGTGACGGGCCGGAACGGCGCGATGGTTGGAACGACCAACAACAACACCGGATGGCGTATGGAACGACTCACTCCCAATCGCAACCGATCCAAGGCGTTCACGCTCGTTGAGCTGCTGGTGGTCATCACGATCATCACGATCCTGCTGGGTCTCGGCGCCGTGGCGCTGACGGCGGGCCGGCGCAACGCCATCAAGCAGGGCGCGGTCGCGCAGCTGCAGCGGATCGACACGGCGCTGGAGTCCTTCAAGCAGGACTTCCGGGACTACCCGCCGCTCGTGACCATCCCCGGCAAGGGGCCCTTCGATGCGCCGGCGGCGAACGAGCGTCTGTACCGCCCGGATTATCAGCAGGGCAACGAGTCGGCGTCGGTCATCAACGATCGCCTCCGCGAGAACCGGTTCGCGAGCAAGTACTCGCTGGCGGTGTATCTGCTGGGCGTCGGCGACCTCAACGGCGACGGCATGCGCAACTACAACGAGACGGACATGGCCAACGAGGACGACGGGCTCGACGGCCCGGGCTTCCGCGATATCGGCAAGGATCGCTTCTGGGGGCTGGCGCAGGATCAGGACCGAGACGCGGTGGCGAACTCGGGGCGGACCTACGGGCCGTATCTCGATCCGGCGGACCTCGGCGAACTGCTCGTCGAGGAGCGGATCAACTCCAGCAACACGACGGGGCGGTACGTGATCAACGATCCGTTCGGCAAGCCGATTCTGTACTACCGCAACTGGACGATCCGGGACGACTCGCCGCAGCGGCGCCCGTCGATCCTTCGCGTCCCGGCCGAGCTCCGTTCGCTCGACTCGCTCGCGGCGCAGCGCGCGGGGGATGACGCCAAGGCGCTGGATATCGACCGGCAGCTGCTCGGCGCGAGTTTCGCGCTGCTGTCGGCTGGTCTCGACGGCGAGTACGGCGGCGCGGACCAGGATCTCGATGTGGACCTCGATCTCTCCAACGACACGGAGTACTCCCAGCTCCGCCTGGTGACGACCGACAACCTGAGGGTGTTCAAGTGAAGCGTCGCGTAACGAAAGACAGTCCGGGCGGGCGTGCGTTCACGCTCATCGAGCTGCTGGTGGTGATCATCATCATCGTGATCCTCGTGGGGATCATCGCTGGCGTGGGCGCTGGGCTGACCCGGGACTCGCGCGGGCAGCTCACGCGCGATCTGCTGACGACGCTGGACCGGATCGTGGTGGAGTACGAGGCGGTAACGGGGAATCTGCCTTCGTATGTGGTCGAGCAGGACATCCCGACTTCGTACAACGGGTATCCGGGCCCGGACAACACAGTCGAGACCTACGGCTCGGGCAACAACAACCGGCACGCGCGCCGCCCGGATGCCTCGGTATTCCTGCGGCAGGCGAAGGGTGTGGGCGTTGTCGATGACATCGTCAAGTCGATCCCGGCGCGGTTCCTGGTGCCGACGATCACGTCCGGTGATCCGGACCCGACGCCTTCGATCGTCGATGCATGGGCTAAGAAAGACTGGCCGAACGAAAGCGCCCCGAATCCATATCCCGTTGAAGGGCAGGCCTTGGTCTACTACATCCATCCGGACAACAAACTGGCGAACCAGTTGTACGGTCGTTGCATCAATAAGCGGCCGTACTTCCTGTCGGCGGGTCCCGATGGTCGATACGGGACAACGGCCGATTTCACTCCCGCTACTAATGTAACGGACAGTACTTTCTACGACGACGCTATCAAAGCGCTGGATGACAACATCACCTCGTATGTTCCGGGGCCCATTAATGAAACAATGGGGGGTGATCGATGATGCGTGCCGCGGTTCGTCGCGCCTTCACTTTGTTCGAGCTGCTGGTGGTGATCTCGATCATCATCCTGTTGGCGGCGATCATTGTCCCCGCGTTCGGCCGGATCATCGAGTCGGCCAACTACACGGGCTCGGTGAACACCGTCACCGGTGCGCTGGGCCAGGCGCGGGCGCTGGCGATTCAGAACGGCCGGAACACCGGCGTGGCGTTCTTCTTCAACCTCGACACCGAGGTGGCTTCGCTCCAGGTCGTGGAGCTGCACGGCCAGCAGTCGGGCACGATCGGTTACAACGGCTCGACCCCGGCGATGGTGTTCCGTCCCGCGACGGGCACGGTGCCGATCGAGCTGCCCAAGGGCACGGTGGTGTACGGGATGTCGTTCGCGGTCGCGCCCTACGGTGAGCGCTACGACGGCACGAATATCGGCGAGTGGTACGCGGGCGAGATGATCGACCCGGACGGCTCGCTCGATGTGGGCGCCGGCGGGACGCCCATGATCACGGACGACGAGATCGTGCCGTGGCTGTTCCCCCGCAACGATCCGCGCGTGTTCATCGATCCGGACTTTGACGATGCGTGTGAGGCGCCCAATGGCGCGGCGGCGCTGCAGCACTGCGTGACCTTCATGGTGCAGTTCGATCCGTCGGGGGCGATCGTCACGTGCACGGAGTCCGGGGGCGAGTGCCTGATCGATGCCTATCTCGAGTACCCGGACGATCCGATCGACCCCAACTCGGCGGACGATGAGCCGCTGGACGACCAGTTCCTCTTTGATCCCGAGGTGGCGGTCAATGAGAACCTGAAGTCGTGCTTCCCCAACGAGGTCATCTTGCGCAGCGCGAGCATGATCGCGGTGGTGCAGACGGCCCGCCTCGCCGAGGGTGTCGGGGTTCGTCGGCCCTGGACGGTCTGGAGCGAGGACGGCGTGCCGATCGCGAACCTCGACGAGCTGATCGCCGCCACCCGCGATCGC
>CALFMQ010000272.1 GCA_937879825.1 uncultured Phycisphaerales bacterium | reverse complement strand
CATCCGGCCTGTGGCCGACGCGGCCTACCGCTGGTTCGCCAGGAATCGGCACCGGTTCGGGCGACGGAACGATTGCGCCGACGGAACCTGCGGCGTGAGTTATTCGGACTCACCATCCGCCACGAGATAGAAGCGGGCGATCTCGCAATCGAACTCGCTCCCGTCGCCCCGGTGGAAGGTGTACGCCCCCTCCATGGTGCCCCAGCGTGTGGAGAGCGGGCAGAAACTCGAATACTCGTAAACGTGCCCGGGCTCGATGAGTGGCTGCTGCCCGATCACGCCCTCGCCCTCCACATCGTGGCGCTCGCCCTCACCGTTGACGATGATCCAATGGCGGCGCGTCAGGCGGACGCCGTCATCGCCCTCATTCACGATCCGGACGCGGTAGCCGTAGATGTACCTCTTGCTACCGATCTCTGAGTAATCGGGGAGGTACTTCGGCTCGACGGTGATCCGAATCCCGTTGGTCACGGCCTCGGACCCCAACTCGGATTGTGCGCGGACAGGGGCACCCATCAATACGGTCTCCGTAACCTCAGTCTACCCCGCGATGCGCTCATTGGAAGACAAAGTGCATGGCAATTCCCGCGGCGTATCCCAACGCGATCACGGGCGTCCATTTCAGATGGGACATGAATGTATAGCGGCCGTGCGCTACCCCCATCAGGCCGACCCCCGCCGCCGACCCGATCGAGAGCATGCTCCCGCCGACTCCCGCGGCCAGCGTGATCAGAAGCCACTGGAAGTCGTCCATGTGCGTCGGATTCATCGCAAGCACGGAGAACATCACCGGGATGTTGTCCACCACCGCCGAGACGACGCCGATCGCGATATTCGCCTTTGACGCGCCGAGGTTGTCGTAGAGCGCGTGCGACACAAGGTCGAGGTACCCCAGGAACCGCAGCCCGCCCACCGAGAAGATCACGCCGAAGAAGAACAGGAGCGTGTCCCACTCAGCGTGTCCGACCTGGCGGTAAATATCGATCTTGTCTCCGGAGTCCTCGTCCGAGGTGATCGTGATGATGTGAGTGAACACCATCAGCGCCCCCATCCCCGTCATCATCCCGAGGAAGGGCGGAATCCCCCAGAAGTGCTCGAAGCACACCGCCATCGCAACCGTTCCCAGAAAGAGCGCACAGATCCGCATCGCCCCGCGTTTGAGCACCGTGGTGTCCGTCACCGGCTCGGGCGTTGAGTCGGGCACGAAGAAGCTCATCGCGAACGCCGGCACCAGGTAGGTCACTACACAAGGCAGGAACAGCGGCATGAACTCGAAGAACTCCAGTTTCTTCGCCTGCCACACCATGAGTGTTGTGATGTCCCCGAATGGAGAGAACGCGCCGCCCGCATTGGCGGCGCACACCACATTCACGCACGCGATGGGCACGAACTTCGCCGAGCCGCGGCCCACGGCCGTCACGACCGCGCCCATCAGGAGCGCTGTGATCAGATTGTCGAGGACCGCCGACAGAAAGAACGCCATCACGCCCGTGACCCAGAACAGCCGCCGATAGGACCAGCCACGCCCGACAAGCCACGCGCGCAGCGCCGCGAACACCTTGCGCTCGTTCATCGAGTTGATGAAGGTCATCGCCGCCAGCAGGAACAGGAACATCTGCGCGAAGTCCGCCAGATCGTGCAGCACCGCGGAGTGAATCGCTTCTTCGTCGATGCCCATCGTGGCAGCGCCCGACGCGATGATGGCCCAGATGCACCCCGCCGCGAGGATCACCGGCTTGCTCTTCTTGACCGCGTGGAACTCTTCGGTCATCACCGCGAGGTACGCGAGGACGAACACCGCCAGGCACACCCATCCCCGCCACGACGCCGTCTCGTGGAGCAACCGACCGGTTCCGAAGCCGCCCTCTTCGAGCTGCGGCGGATGTACCGCGCTGCCCGGGGGGCCGATCATCGGCTCCGCCCCCGCGCCGATGAGGCTCCACACCGACGCCACAATGTCATGCACCACCAGGCTCGCGCTCACGGAAGTCCCTCGTTCGAGAAAGAGCGACGAGCATAGCGGCACCGCCCACGCCGTGGGCCCTCCCCCCGACCAACGGCCCCAACGAGAAAGGCCGCCCCGAAGGGCGGCCTTGAGAGCGTGGCAGGTTGCCGGAACTTCCGCGGTATCAGGCCTTGGCCTTGAGCGCGTCGCGGATCTCCATGAGGAGTTTCTGATCCGGTGTCGGTCCGGGAGGGGGCGCGGGCTTGGCCTCTTCCTTCTTGCGCATGTTGTTCATGATCTTGATCATCATGAAAATCACGAACGCGAGGATGAGGAAGTTAATGAATACCGTGACGAAGTTGCCCCA
>CALFMQ010000271.1 GCA_937879825.1 uncultured Phycisphaerales bacterium | reverse complement strand
CCTCGAGCGTCTCGGGATGAACCGTCGCGTACACCCAACCGTTGTCGGTCTCGGAGGTCATCGGATCGAGCCGCGTCATGATGAATAACTCCCGCTGCTCGCCCGCCTCGTACCAATCATCGCCGCATCTCACGACGCGCCGAAAGGGATCCGCCGACGCGTCGTCATCGACGCGCTCCGGCGTCCATGACTCTTTCACAAGCGACATCCCGATCGAGGGCCACGCCGGATCAATCGCCAATGGCTCGTTGTTTACAAACGGCGCGAGATACGCGCCCAGATCGCTCGCGTAGAGGTAGTACAACTTACGCCCGTGCGTTCCCCGGTCGCCGCTCGCGCTCATCTTCGGACGCGCCGCAACCGCCGCATACGCCTGCGCCGAACACAACATCGGAGCCCACTTCGGCACCGGGCTCACGACAGTGAACTCCGACCTGTACCGCTCCGCGATGTCGCGCACGATCGGCACGAACGCCTCACGCCGCGGCCACCCCGACTCGTCATCCCCGGGAGCCGCCAGCATCGACGGCGGCAACGCTTGAACATCTCCCGTCTCCACAACCCGCCACCCCGCGTCCGTATCCACCCGTGCTTCGTTCCGCTCGCCCGCGCAGCCCGACACCAACACCCAGGCCGCTGCGCACAACCCGCCGCCAATCGCCAATCCATTCACGCGGCACCTCCGATCTCGTCACAACGATACGGGCGCCGCGATCGCTGGGTTCACCCCGGTCGACCCGGCCGCCGAAGCCGCATCGTCAGCAGCATGGGCCAGCCGCGGTACGGCTCGGCGCGCGGGCACCGTGCGAGCACCGAGTCGGTCGGCGTGTACTCCCCGATGTGGTCGATGATGAGCCCCGCCCCCCCCACACCCACCGCCGAGTTCACATAATCCGCGATCGTGTTGTCCGCACCCGAAAGATGCACGCGCTCGCCCGTCGCCGGATCGATGAACCTGGCGCGCACGCCGCGCAGAGACATCGCCGGGTGCATCACCGTCATGACGATCCGCCCGTCCGCCCGGCACAACCGCGCCATCTCGCGGAACAGCGGCATCAGTTCATGAATGTGATCCATCACCAGGCAGCACATCACCAATTCGAACGACGCCGACCCGAACGGCAACGCGGTCCCGATGTCGTGTCGCACAAACCGGACGCCGATGTCGCCCGCCTTCGAGCGCGCACGCTCGAGCATCCCCTCCGAGAAGTCCACACCGACCACATCCGCGCCGATGCGCGCCAGCCGGATCGCGTGACGCCCGGTGCCGCACCCGATGTCGATCACCCGCTTCCCCGCGGCATCTCCGACCAGATCGCCGAAGACTTCCTCCTCCAGCGAGATCAGCGGGTTCCCGTCCTCGTCGTACTGTGATGCCCACAGGTCATACCCCCGGCGGGTGTCGATCGTCGGCGCTCGCGCCGATGTTGCATGCTCATCCTGACTAGACATTGAAATACTTCGCCTCGGGATGGTGCACGATGATCGCGCTCGTCGATTGCTCGGGGTCGATCTGCCAGTTGTCCGTCAGTTCGCACCCGATCCGCTCGGGCCTGAGCAACCGGAACAGCCGCTCCTGATCGCTCATGTCCGGGCACGCGGGGTACCCGAACGAGTACCGCGACCCGCGGTACTTCTGCGTGAACAACTCGCGGATCACGGGCGAGTCCTCGTTGCCGATGCCCAGTTCCGCGCGCATCCGCTTGTGCCACAACTCCGCCAGCGCCTCGGCGCACTCCACGCCCATGCCGTGCAGGTACAAGTACTCGGTGTAATCGTTCGCCTCGAACAGCGCCTTCGCCTGCCTCGACACCTCACGACCCATCGTCACGCAGTGCATCCCCAGCGCATCTCGTCGCCCCCCGCTCGCACGCGACTCATCCACGCTCATGAAGAAGTCCGAGATGCAGAGATGCCGCTTGCCGTCCTGCCGCGGGAAGGTGAATCGTTCGATCTCCTTCTCGTGGTCCTCCGGATCGAACACGATCAGGTCGTCTCCGTCGGAGAGCACCGGGAACCACCCGTACACCACCTGAGGCCGCAGCACCGCATCATCCTGACAATGCTCCTTGAGCCGCTCGAAGATCGGCTCGACCTCGTCGCGAATCTGCCGCTCAAACTCCGCGTCGCTCTTCTTGCCGCGCTTGAACTGCCATTGCCCGCGGAACAGCGCCACTTTGTTTACGAACGGGTAGATCGCGTCGAGGTCCACGCTCTCGATCACGCGATCGCCCCAGAACGGCGGCGTCGGGCGCTCCACATCCCGCGCCACATCGCTGCGCATCCGCGTCGCCGTCGCCGCCCCGCCGCCCGACGGCCGGTCCTGACCGCGCTCGCTCCGCGACTTGGCGATCACCTTCTCCGCATCGCTCCGCTTCGCAAGCCGCTCCACGATCTCCGCGTCGAGCGTCGCCATCGTCTCCCCGGCCAGATGATCCATGAACCGCAGCCCCTCGAAGGCGTCGCGCCCGAAGTAGGTACGGCCGTACACACTCCGCAGGTCATGCTCCGCGTAGTGCCGCGTCAGCGCGGCCCCGCCCAGAATCACCGGCACCTCAAGCCCCAACTGCTTCATCTCCTCCAGATTCTCTTTCATCACGCCCACCGACTTCACGAGCAACCCCGACAGCCCGATCGCGTCCGCGTCGTGCTTCTTCCACGCATCGAGAATCGCCTGCAGCGGCTGCTTGATCCCGATGTTCACGACCTCGTACCCGTTGTTCGACAGGATGATGTCCACCAGGTTCTTGCCGATGTCGTGCACATCCCCCTTCACCGTCGCCAGCACCATCCGGCCCTTCCGCTTTCCTTCCACCTTCGCCATGTGCGGCTCGAGATACGCCACGGCGCTCTTCATCACCTCCGCGCTCTGCAACACGAACGGCAGCTGCATCTCGCCCGCGCCGAACAACTCGCCCACCACCTTCATCCCAGCCAGCAGGTGATCGTTCACGATCTCCAGCGGCTTGTACCTCGTCATCGCCTCGTCGAGCGACTTCTGCAGGTCGCGCTTCTCGCCGTCAATGATGTGCCGCTGCAACCGCTCCTCGATCGGCAGGTCCGCAAGCGTCTTCTTCGCCTCGCCCGCTTCCGAGTCATCATCCGGGAACAGCGACACGAACGCCCCGAGCGGATCGAACCCCTCGCGCCGCCTGTCGTAGATCAGGTCCAGCGCCGCGTCCCACTTCGCGTCCTCGATCTTGTTCCTCGGCAGAATCTTGCTCGCGTGCACGATCGCGCCCGTCAGCCCCGCCTCCAGGCATTCGTGCAGGAACACCGAGTTGAGCACCACCCGCGCCGATGGCTTCAGCCCGAAACTCACATTCGACAACCCGATCATCGTCTGGCACTCGGGCAGTTCCTCCGCGATCCGCCGAATCCCCTCGATCGTCTCCAGCGCGAGCCGCCGATCGCTCTCCATCCCCGTCGTGATCGGCAGCACCAGCGGATCAAACAAGATGTCGTGCGCCGCGATGCCGTACTTCTCCGTCGCTAGATCGTGAATCCGCTTGGCGATCGAGATCTTCCGCTCCGCCGTCTTGGCCATCGCCTCCTGCGGGTCCTCGTCGATCGTTCCCGCGACAACCGCAGCCCCGTAGGTCCGCGCCAACCGGCAGATCTCCCCGAGCTTCTCCTCACCCTCCTCGAGGTTCATCGAGTTGATGATGCACTTGCCCGGCGCGTGCTTCAGACCCGCCTCGATCACATCCACCTGCGTCGAGTCGATCATCATCGGCACGCTCACCTGCCGCGCATACCGCTGAATCACCTCCGTCATGTCGCGCACCCCGTCGCGCCCGACATAGTCCACGCACACATCGAGCACATGCGATCCGTCGCGCACGAGTTCCCGCGCCATCGACACCAGCCCGTCCCAGTCCTCCTCATTGAGCAACCGCTTGAACTGCCGCGAGCCATTCGTATTCGTCCGCTCCCCGACGATCAGAAACGAGGTCTCCTGCCGGAACTCCGCCGTCGAATAGAGCGACGAACACCCCGGCGCCCACCGCTGCTTCTCGCGCCGAGTCGGGCTCATCCCGCGCACCGCGTCCGCGAGCGTCCTGATGTGCTCGGGCGTCGTGCCGCAGCACCCACCCACGTAACTCACGCCGCTCTCACGCACGAATCGCGCGATCGCCTCCGCGAAGGGCGTCGGCTTCAATGGATAGTCCGGCTTCCCGTCGAGCAACACGGGCAGCCCCGCATTGGGCACCACGCCGATGTGCCGCGGCCAGTGGCGACCCAGCCACTGGATGTGCTCGCCCATCTCCACCGGCCCCGTCGCGCAGTTCAGCCCGAGCGACAGAATCGGGAACGACCGCAGCGCTTCCGCGGCCGCGCTGATCTCCGTACCGAGCAACATCGTCCCCGTCGTCTCGATCGTCACCGACACCATGATCGGGATGTCGTTCGCGGTCTTGCCCGCCTCTTCCAGAGCGCGCAGGCACGCGTTGACCGCGCACTTCACCTGCAGGATGTCCTGGCACGTCTCGATCAGGAACGCATCCACGCCGCCATCGATCAACCCGCGGCACTGCTCCGTGTACGAGTCGAGCATCGTCTCCCACGAGATCTGCCCCAGCGTGAGCAACTTCGTGCCCGGCCCCATAGAGCCCAGCACGAACCGCGGCTCGTCCTTCGAGTCATACTTCTCGCACGCCGCCCGCGCGATCAGCGCCGCCTCGCGGTTCAGCGCGCGAGTCTCGGGAACCAGGTCGAACTCCGTCAGCACATGCTTGGCGCCGCCGAAGGTGTCCGTCTCCACGGCGTGCGCGCCCGCCGCGAGGAAACTCTCGTGAATCCCCTGGATGATCTCGGGGCGCGTCCGCACCAGAATCTCGGTGCAGTTCTCCTTGCCGAGATAGTCGCGATCCAGATCGCAATCGCACTTATGGATGCTCGTGCCCATCGCGCCGTCCAGCACGAGCACGCGCCGATCCAGTTCCCGTTCCAATCGTGAAGTCATCCGGGGCTCCCTTGAGGTCCTCAGGTTATTCTACTGCATTATCCGTATTTCCGGATGAATGGATAAAGAAATGTTGGCGGATGCAAACCCAAGCATCAGGCGAACCCCGCTCTGGGGGTATCATCCGCCCCACACCGCCGTTTCTCGCACACGGGAGGCCGATCCTTGACCGAACCCGCCATTCAGATCTCCAATGTCACCAAGCGCTTCAAGGAGAAGGTCGCCGTCAACGGCCTCTCCCTGACCGTTCCCGAGGGCTCCCTCTGCGGGTTCCTCGGCCCCAACGGCGCCGGCAAGACCACCACCATCCGGATGGTCATGTCCATCTTCTACCCCGATCAGGGCGACATCCGCGTCCTGGGAGGCAGCGCCCTCGACGCCAAGGACCGCATCGGATACCTCCCCGAAGAACGCGGCATCTACCGCAAAATGAAAGTCCTCGACTTTCTCACCTACATGGGGCAACTCAAGGGCGTCCCATCCTCCAAACTCAAGAACCTCATCAACGACTGGCTCGCCCGAGTCAACCTCCCCGATGTCCAGAAGAAAAAGTGCGAAGAACTCTCCAAGGGCATGCAGCAGAAAGTCCAGTTCATCGCCTCGGTCATCCACGACCCCCACCTCATCATCCTCGACGAACCCTTCTCCGGGCTCGACCCCGTCAATGTCCGCTTGCTCCGCGAACTCATCAACGAGATGCACAAGGGCGGCAAAACGATCATCTTCTCCACCCATGTCCTCCATCAGGCCGAGCAGGTCTGCGACCACATCTTCATGATTAATCGCGGGCGCAAGATCATCGACTCCACCGTCCAGGAGATCCGCGCCAACTTCGATCCGCGCACGATCGTATTCGAGACCTCCGACGGCACCGACGGGCAGGCCGCCCTCTCCGCGCCGGGCGTCGATCGCGTCATCGATGGCCGCGAAAAAGGCACGCTCGAGGCACATCTCAAGCAGGGCGCCGACCCGCAGAGCGCGATGCGCGCGATGATGTCCTCCATGCCGCTGCGCCGCGTCGAACTCCGGCGCGTCACACTCGAAGATGTCTTCGTCAGTCTGGTATCCGAGTCCGACTCCGAGGACTCCGCCCGCGCCGCGTTCCGTTCCCCCGAGGCCGAAGCCGCCGAGGTGTCATCATGAGCAAAGTCGGCGCTGTCGCTGCACGCGAATACAAAGTCACCGTCCTCACCAAGGGCTTCATCATCGGCACTTTCGTGCTGCCGCTGGTCATCTGGGGCGTCATGATCGTCCTCTCGGCGACCGGGCTGCTCAATACCGACAAGCCGCCCATGCAGGGCACCGTCGCCGTCGTCGATACCACCGAAGGCGCCAAGGTGCTCGATGCTTTCCGCGCCGAGTTCGATCCGGCCGTACAGAAGCGCCGGGCGCAGGAAGAGCGCGACGCGATGATCCGCGTCATCGAGAGCAATCCCGCCGCACAGATGCTCACTTCGGGATCGCCCGTCGATGTCACCGCGATGATCCCGGCATCAACGGAAACCGTCGATGTCACCATCGAGCAGATCACTCCCGACCAAGTCGAAGCCGCCAAGGCCCGAGTCAAAGCGGGCGAACTCCTCGCCGTTGTCGAGATCACGCCCAACACGCTCCAGGTCAACACCAGCGCCTCCGACTCGGCAGAAGACACCGACGAAAACGGCAAGCCCGACGACGCCGCCGAATCAAGCGAGCCCGCGCCATCCGCCGACGGTTCGGCGCCCAACACCTACCGCCTCGTCCACGACCCCAAACTCGACCCGGACTATGTCGACAAGATCCGCAATAACGCGTCCCGCGCTATCCAGGACACGCGCTACCGCGCCGCAGGCATGAACCCCGATCTCGTCCGTCTCATCTCGCGCAACCAACCCTTCGCGATCACCACGATCCTCAAGGAGTCCGGCGGCGAAGAGAAATCGAACGAGATCATCTCCGAGGTCCTCCCCTTCATCTTCCTCATCCTCGTCTTCATCGCCACCGTCACCAGCGGCCAGTACCTCCTCATGAGCACGCTCGAAGAGAAATCCTCGCGCGTCATGGAGGTCCTCCTCTCCGCCGCATCGCCCATGCAGCTCATGATCGGCAAACTGCTGGGCCAGGCGCTCGTCGGCCTCACCATCCTCGCCATTTACACGGGGCTGGGCCTCGCCGCCGCCGAACGATTCGGCTTCCTCTCGCAGCTCCCCCTCCAGCACATCCCGTGGCTCGTGCTGTACTTCATCATCGCCTATGGACTCATGGCCTCGCTCAACATCGCCGTCGGCGCCGCCGTCAACGAACTCCGCGACACACAAGCGCTCTACCCCCCCATCACCATGCTCATGATGGTGCCCTTCGTGCTGATGATCCCCGTCACGCAGAACCCCGGCGGCTGGGTCGCCAAACTCTTCTCTTGGATCCCCTTCACCACGCCC
>CALFMQ010000270.1 GCA_937879825.1 uncultured Phycisphaerales bacterium | reverse complement strand
GACCCGCCGTGCCCTTTGCGGGCCCGGAGCGGACAGCGTTATAGTCTGAGGTTTGCACATCACCCGGGCGCGAGCGTCCCGGCGCCGGAGGTTCATCCGTGACTGAACAGCAAGTACTCGATCAGGTCCGCGACATCGTCGCCGAGCAGATGGGTGTCGATAAGGACAACATCTCCGCCGAGACCAGCTTCGTCAACGATCTCAACGCCGACAGTCTCGACACCGTCGAGCTCGTCATGGAGTTCGAGGACAAGTTCGAGACCTCGATTCCCGACGACAAGGCCGAGCAGATCAAGACGGTCGGCGAAGCCGTCAAGTTCATCATGGAGTCCAAGGGCGCCTGATCGGCCCCTGTTCGGCGCGTCCGCACCGACGCGAGGAGTCCATCATCAGACTCCCGCCCGTGCGCCCGCCGACGCCGGACGAACCATGGCACAAACCTCACCAAGCAAGCGACGAGTGGTCATCACCGGAATGGGTGCCGTGACCAACCTCGGCCACGATGCGCCATCGACGTGGGACGCTATGGTCGCCGGTCGCTCGGGCATCTCCCGCGTCGTCGATGAGCCACCCTTCAATCGGTGGGGGCACGACCATTGGTCCGTCCACATCGCCGGCGCGATCCGCGGCTGGGACGAGGCCACCCGCCTCGAAAAACGCGAGACCAAGCGCCTCGACCGCTTCGCGATCCTCGGCATCTCCGCCGCGATGGAAGCCGTTGAAGACTCAAGGATCGACTTCTCAAAGTACGACCCCACCCGGAGCGGCGCGGTCATCGGCTCGGGCGTCGGCGGCATCCAGACCATCGAGATGGGCCTGGAAACCCTCCTCGAAAAAGGCCCCGACCGCCTCTCGCCTTTCACCGTCCCGCGCCTCATGGCCAACGCCGTCGCGGGCGATGTCTCGATTCGATTCGGTCTGCAGGGCCCATCCTCCTCGCACACCACCGCGTGCGCCTCCTCCGGCCACTCGATGGGCGACGCGTTCCGACTCATCCGATCCAACCGCGCCGATGTCATGCTCGCCGGCGGCTCCGAGGGCGCTGTCTCGCCCCTCTGCCTCGGCGCCTTCATGACCATGCGCGCGCTCTCGACGCGCAACGACGACCCCACCCGCGCCTCGCGCCCGTTCGACCGCTACCGCGACGGGTTCGTCCTCTCCGAGGGCGCAGCCGTCTTCATGCTCGAAGAACTCGAGCACGCCAAGGCCCGCAACGCGACCATCTACGCCGAAGTCGTCGGCTACGCCGCCTCGAGCGACGCCAGCCACATCACCGCGCCCGATCCCAACGGCAGCGGCGCCGCCCGATCGATGCGCTGGGCGCTGGAAGACGCCGGGCTCGCGCCCAACCAGATCGACTATGTCAACGCGCACGGCACCTCGACCCCCTTGGGCGACAAGGCCGAAGTCGCCGCGGTGACATCCGTCTTCGACAACCACGCCCGCAAGTCCGCCTCGGGCAAACTCCTGATGTCGTCCACCAAGTCCATGACGGGCCACTGCCTCGGCGCGTCCGGAGCCGTCGAGACCATCGCATGCATCGGGGCGATCCGCCACTCCGTCGTCCCGCCCACCATCAACTGCGAGGCCCCGGACGACGGATTCGACATCGATTTCGTCTCCCAGAACGCCCGCGACGCCCGTGTCCGCTACGCCATGAACAACACCTTCGGCTTCGGCGGGCACAACGTCACCATCATTTTCGGGGCGTATCAGGCCTGATCGCCGCACCCCGACCCCGGCTCACGCACCCGCCCCCGCCGGGCCGATACAACACTTCATGTCCGCCCCGCTCGACCGAGTGCTCAAACTCGAGGTCCCGATCGTCGTCCTGATCGGCCAGCGCAAATCGACCGTCGCCGAGGCCCTCCAGCTCGCGCCGGGCATGATCATCGAACTGCCCAAGAACGCCGAGGACGAACTCGAACTCCTCGTCAACAACAAGACCATCGCCACCGGCACCGCGGTCAAAGTCGGCGAGAACTTCGGCATCAAACTCGCCTTCGTCGGCGACCTCAAGCAGCGCGTCCTGGCAATGGGACCCGACAACGGCTCGGGCGACGGCACCGACGAGACCGATCTCGAAGCGCTCGCCGAGATGCTCCTGGCCGATCAACTCTGATCCAACCCGCTCCGCCACACGCCCCTCGGCTTGAGCGAACCGCTCAAACCCGTCACCATGCCGACATGGCCCATGCCGGGCCGACGGAGACCACCCCATGAGCGAGCCGGGCAAGGGCGCCTCCTACCGCGAAGTCACGTTCAGCGCCATCATCTTCGCCATCATCATCGGCGTCGTGATGAACGCCGCCATCACCTACGCCGGGCTCAAAATCGGCTTCACGATCGGCGGCTCAGCCATCGCAGCGGTCCTCGGCTTCGGTGTCCTGCGAGGCGTCCTCCGCAAGGGCTCCATCCTCGAGACCAACATCGCCCAGACCGCCGCCTCCTCCATCAACACATCCAACTCCGGAATCATCTTCACCGTTCCGGTCCTCTTCTTGATCGGCCTCCCCCTCACCGCGGGCTCGTCCGACTTCTGGCTCATCACGCTCGCCGCGGTCGGCGGCGCGATCCTCGGCGCCGCGTTCATCATCCCGCTCCGCAAACAGATGATCGAGATCGACCGCCTCCGCTTCCCGACGGGCATGGGCGTCGCCGCGATCCTCAAGTCGCCCGGCGCGGGCGCGAAGAAGTCCATCGTCCTCGTCGCCGGAATCGTCATCGCCGCGATTCTCTTCTGGCCCAACATCGCCCACTCGCTCGATCTCTGGAACTACGGCGACATCCCGCTCACCGTCAACGGCCACAAGATCTTCACGAACGAAGAGTTCGACGCCGGCAAACTCCTCCGTCTCCCCGGCCAGTTCGAGCTCATCTTCGGCCTCGCGCCCTTCGCGCTCGGCGCGGGCTACATCACCGGCCGCGCCGGGCTCCTCGTCCTCGCCGGCGGCATCCTCGCGTACTTCATCCTCACGCCCATGGCCTATTCGCTCGGATGGATGCCCGCGTCCATCGACGCTTCCGCCGCGCCCGGCTACGGCTTCTCGTCCTTCAATCGCCCCCTCGGAATCGGCCTCCTGCTCGGCGGCGCCATCATGGGCGTCATCGTCTCGCTCCCCGCCATCAAGGCCGCGCTCAAGAGCGTTGCCGAGGCGAGCAAACTCAAGTCCGGCGGCGATGAACTCGGCCTCAAGCCCCTCATCTTCGCCGTCCTCGGCGCCGCCGTCCTCCTCTTCTTCGCCGCCGACTTCGTCGCCAAAGACCCCGTCAACCAAAAGGACTTCTTCAGCGGCACCTCGCTCGTCGGCGAAAGCGCGCCATCCGCCAAAGTCGAGCGCCAGGCCTTCGGCTACACCATCCGCTTCGAGAGCGATGCGACCGCTTCACAGTGGGACGGCAAGTCCGCCGATGAGCAGCGTCAGATTCTCATCGACAACAACGCCAAGCCCGGCTGGCTCGCGGGGCTCCCGACCCATGTCCGCTCCGCCATCATCGCGGTCGTCGGCATCCTGTGGAT
This sequence comes from uncultured Phycisphaerales bacterium, assembly GCA_937879825.1. Classification (GTDB taxonomy): domain Bacteria; phylum Planctomycetota; class Phycisphaerae; order Phycisphaerales; family UBA1924; genus JACKHC01. The sequence goes on along the minus strand of CALFMQ010000270.1, from coordinate 2,510 downwards.
CTGGCTCGCCGGAATCATCATCGCCCAGTGCACCGGCATGACCGACTGGTCGCCCATCTCGGGCATGGCGCTCCTCACGGTCGTGCTCGTCATGCTGCTCGCCGGGACCGGGGCCGTCATCGGCGCGGTGCTCATCGGCGCAGCGCTCTGCGTCGCCATCACGCTCGCCGCCGACATGATGCAGGACCTCCGCACCGGGCACCTCGTCGGCGCATCCCCGCGACGCCAGCAGATCGTCGAACTCTCGGTGGTCGCGATCGGCCCCATCGTCGCGATGCTCACGATCCTCATCATCGCCGGCGCCAACATCAAACAGGGCGGCCCCGCCTTCGGCCCCGGCACCTCCACCGCCGCGCCGCAGGCCCAGGCCCTGCAATCGGTCATCACCGGTGTCCAGGGCGGCGAACTCCCTTACGCGCTCTACGGCTTCGGCGCACTGCTCGGCGCGCTCCTCGGCCTCGGCGCCTTCTCGGGGCTGGGCGTCCTCGTCGGGCTCTCCATGTACCTGCCCTTCGCAGCCATCGCGACCTACGGCGTCGGGTGCATCCTCAACATGATCGTCGCCAAGATCAAGGGCCGCCGCTGGGCCGAAGAGTGGGGCGTCCCCTTCGCCGCCGGCCTCATCGTGGGCGAGTCACTCCTCGCCATGCTCATCAACACCATCGTTCTCCTCCGCTGACAGGAGCGCCACCATGAAGCTCATCGGATACCTGCTCATGACCGCGGCGCTCATCCTCGGAGCCGTCGCCTCCACAACCGCGTATGTGCCGCCCATCTCCCTGAGCGACGAAGCATTCAAGAACGCTTCGGGCGAGTACGCCACGCTCTGGGACGGCGCGGGCAAAGGCACCGGCGACGAACCCCTCGTCGCCAAGGGCACGCACCTCACGCCCGAAGTGCTCGCGCAGCTCCGCGCCGCGACCGATCCCCCCGTCGAGCGCGTCCGTGTCCGTTCGTTCGCGTGGGGCCGCTGGTCGCACAAGTACCACTTCCTGCTCGCCTGCGCCGGCCTCCTCGTCGGCGGTTTCCTCGTCAAGTCGGCGGTCCGCAAGGAAGCGCTCGCCGCGCCCGCGACCGATCAGCCCGCGACCTCGCCCGAAGCCGCCGTCGCCGCCATCGCGCAGATCACCCGCGACCTCGTCGCCGATCTCCCGCGCCTCCCGAAGGGCGATGCCGGGTGCGAAGAGATCATCGCCCGCCTCGATCCCGTCCAGAAGGAGTACGCGCCGACCGTCGTCGATGCGCGATCCAAACTCCTGGGCCGCCTCGGCATGGGCGGCTACGCGCAGTTCATGGACCGCTTCAGCGCGCTCGAACGCCAACTCAACCGCGCCTGGTCCGCCGCCGCCGACGGCGTCATGCACGAGTCGCAGACCTGCCTCCACGCCGCGCACGCGCTCGTCCCCGATGTCGAGGCACGCCTCAAAGGAGCGTAGCACGCAACACGCGCTTCACTCACCCCCGCGGATGTCGTTCGCAGTTTTCTGTGCGCCCGCATCGCCCACATACATCGGCAGGTACCGGTAGTACACCTCCAGACTGAGCGTGCACAGCGCCGTCTGGTACACCCGGCCCCCGATGTCCGACCACTGGTCCGCCGGGTCCCAACTTCCTGACGCCGCGCCGTCATCCCGCTGCGCGCCGAGCAACTCGCGCACCAGCGCCGCGTTCCACCGCTCCCAGCCCTCACCGCCGTGCTGATACAGCGCGAGCGTCGCGTAGTACCACCCGTAGGTATTCGCGTTCTCGTCCCAGTCCGGCAACTCGCGCACCACAAACCGCGCCGACTCCTCCTGCCGCGCCTCGTGCCGCCCCGCGCCGAGCAACTGCCGCACGAACATCCCCTCCGCCGTCATCGACATCGTCGGTGCCATCCCGCGCTGATACGCGTACTCGCCCCGCGCCCGGCGCGTGCTCACCTCATCGAGCCACGCCCGCGCGCTCCCGATCGCCGCCGGGTCCACCGCAACCCCGCACCGCCGCGCGCTCTCCAGCGCCATCACCTGCCAACCAAGCACGCTCGTGTCCCCCGCCTGCCCCGGCTCGTACCGCCACCCGTTGCCCGCGCTCCCCGCCCGCTCGATGAACCGCACCGCCTTCCCGATCGGCGCGAGCAGCGCATCGTCGCGCGACAGCGCGTACGCCTCGCACAGCGCGATCGTCGCGATGCCGTGCGTGTACATCGTCCCGCCGCCGCGCAAATCCCCGTCGTTCCCCTGCTGCGCGACGAGCCACGCCACCCCGCGCCGCACCGCGTCCGAATACTCTGTCTCGCGCCCCGCCACGCCGTGGTCCGTCCCGAAGAAGCACAGCAGCGCCAGCCCTGTCGTCGCCGGGTCGAACTCGTACCGCGCCGCGCTGCCGCACGCCCCGCACCCGTCATCGAACCCGCGCGAACTCCATCGCCCATCCTCGTGCTGATGCCGCGCCAGCCACCCCAGCGCCCGCGCCACCGCCTCCTCCGTCTCGGCGCTCCCGCCGCCCGCCTCCACCAGTTCCTCCCGCGCCTC
>CALFMQ010000269.1 GCA_937879825.1 uncultured Phycisphaerales bacterium | reverse complement strand
TTCAGCGCCTGGGCGCCCTGCTTCTCGCCGAAGACAAAGTCGACGACCTGCTTCACATGCGGGTAGACCTGCTTCACGCCGGGCAGCCGCACGAGCCACGACTCAACCTTCAGATAAATCCGCCGCCCCAGGTAATTGCCGACCAGTACACCGGCCAGGTACACGAGAATGATCGCGACCACAAAGCCGATCGCCTGCAGGTACCACCGCCCGCGCCAGACCTCCTGGAGATTCTGCGCACGCACACGCTTCCGAAGCTCATCGTCCGACAACGCGGGCCGGCTCTCGGCCCGGCGCTTCGCCTGCGCCGCAACAATGTCCTCGTCCGATACCCGGTACCAGCCGGGGTGCGCGCCCTCCGGCACCACATGCGGCATCGCCACGACCACACCCTGCCGCACAGCCCAGTTGATCGGCTCCGCGATCCGAACCTTCACAAACCCGTACGCCCACCACAGCAGCGCCAGCGTCACCACGGAGGGCAGCAGAATCCCCAACCCCCGGAAGAAGAACGTCCGAAAGTCGGACATGAATGTCTTGCGTCGCGGCGTCATGGGCTCCGGGCCATCCAACCTGAATCGTTCGAGCGTCCTTGCCCCCACAATCCACGCGCGGGGCCACCCGCACAGTGTAGCCGTATCACCCGCCTAGAACCCGTCGCCGTGCTCCCGCGCCCGCAGCACCACGCGCTCCTCCGCGCGTCGCCCGCCCCGCATCACGGACACCGCCACCTCGTCGCCCGCTTCAAATTCGCCCAACACCCGGTACAGGTCGTCGAGCGTCGCGATCGCGCGCCCCTCGATCGCCGTGATCACATCGCCGCCCCGCAGCCTCGCCTTCGATCCCAGGTCCGGCCCCCCCGCCACCGTCGGCGCCTGCCCCTGCCCCGCGACCACCGCCACGCCCAGACCCGCATCGGGCGGGTGCGCCTGCTCACCGACCTCGGGCAACCCGCCCAACCACTTGCGAAACGCCCGATCGATCTCCGTGATCGGCTGCCCCAGCGCGATCTCCAGCGCCACCACACCGCTCGCGTCCATGTCGTACCCCGCAACCAGCGCGCGATAGAACGCGCCGAGCGCTCCGCGCTCATGCACATACATCATGAGCGCCCGCGCATGCGCATAGTTCGCGCTCGGACGAACCGATACGAAACGATCCCGCTCCGTCGCCAGAAACACATCCAGCGGCCGCAGCGCCCCGCTCCGCTCCAACCGCTTGGCGATGTTCGTCCGCCAACTCGCCCGAATCTCGTACCCACCGCTCCCGTTGTCATCCACATCCTCCAGAAGCGACGCCATCCCCTCCTGCACCCAGATCGGGTGCACCTGCCCCATCCGGTCCATGTCCCGCCAGTGCAGCACATGGAAGAACTCGTGCCGCAGCGTCGGCCCCAGATCCCGCGTCACCAAGCGCTTCTCGTCCCGCGCATAGGTGCCCCCCACCATCGCGTACGGCACCAACACCGCGAAATCCTCGCCAGTCGGCAGAATCACCGTCACCCACGCATCCGGCTTCCGCGCCTCCGCCTCAGAGAACAACCCCTCTGACGCGCACCACGCCGACACCCGCGAAGTCTCCTCCCGCGCCCGATCGAACGTCTCCCCCTTGATCGCGCTGAGCCAGTACAGGCGAAGCGAGTCGTCCTTCGCGTCCGCGTACGCCGGGCCGAGCGTCGCCGCCGTCGCATCGAATCGCGACTCCGCCACCGCGTCCAGCAGAACGCCCCACCGGTCAACGATCCGCCGGTACTTCGGACTCTGGCGCACCCGCGCAAGACTCGGATCGCGCTCCATCTCGTGCAGATCAACAAACCCGAACGAGATCGCGTCGATCAACGCCTCCGCGCTCGCATCCTCATCGCCCAATCGCGCCAGGATCAGCGCGAGGTTGTACCGCGTCCGCCAGTCACCGGGGCTCGCACGGATAATCTCCTGCGCGATCTCACGCGCGCGCTCGAAGTCGCCGCCGTCGAACGCCTCCAGCATCTGCTCCTGCGCCGGCGCCGACCCGGGCTGCGCCAAGCCGCCCGCGCTCAGCGCCAGCGCCGCGATCGCGGCAATCACCCGCGCACTACGCACGCGATGACTCCCGCGTCCCCGCCAACAGCGCATTCAGCGCCCGGGGGTACAACTCTTTCTCCAACTCGAACACCCGCGCCGCAAGCGTCTGCGCCGTGTCATCATCGCGCACCTCGCACGCCGCCTGCGCCACGATCGGCCCCGTGTCGTACTTCCCATCGCACAGATGCACCGTGCACCCCGAACGCTTCTCCCCCGCCGCGATCACCGCCTCGTGCACACGCATCCCGTACATCCCTTTCCCGCCAAACTTCGGCAGGAGCGCCGGATGGATATTCACGACGCGTCCCTCGTACCCCTCCGGAATCGCCATCAACTTCGTGTACCCGGCCAGCACAACCCAGTCCGCGCCGGCCCGCTCCAAGACCTTTCGAAGCGCCGCCTCGGTCAAAGTTCCCGGATGCACCTCCGCCGGGATGCGCCTCGCACGCGCCTTGTCCAGCGCCGGGCACTCCTTCGACGCCACGACCACGCCGATCCGCGCACGGAGCGTCCCGTCCGCGATCCGCTCGCAGAAGTTCTCCAGCGTCCGCCCCGTCCCCGAGACGAACACCGCCATCGTCGCCATATCCTGACGGCCCCGATCGCTCATCCAACGCAGGATACGCCGACCGCCCCGCCTCGCGTACCCTGTCCCTCCCATGACCGACGCCCCGCCACCAATCACGCGCTTCAACGCACTCGCCACCATCGACGCCATCGAGCGCTACCGCTCGGGCGTCCTCCTGCTCAACAAATCCCTGCTCTCCATGGACGACGAAGCCCTCGACACCTTCTTCCGCCCCGAGGCGGGGGGCGGAGGGGGCGGAGAGGGTGGAGGTGTCGGCCGCTGGTCCTGCCGCGCCCTCGTCGGCCACCTCGCCGACGCCGAGATCGTCTTCGCCCACCGCCTCCGACGCGCCGCCGCCGAAGACAACCCCGTCATGCCGGGGTGGGACGCCGACGCCATGATCGACGCGGGGCTGTACGCCGATGAGGCCCGCAATATCCGCATGCCCGTCGCCGGCTTCGTCGCCGTCATCCACACCACCCGCAAGTGGATGAGCGAATGGCTCGACACGCTCCCCGACAGTGCCTGGCAACGCCGCCTCCTCCACGAGACGCGCGGCGAGTTCACCCTCCGCACCATGCTCGATCTCGCCACCTGGCACCTCGAGCACCACGTCTGGTTCCTCGACCGCAAGCTCGCGCTGCTGGGCGTCCCCCTCGCCGACTAAACTCCATCCTGCCCATGCACGAACTCTTCGACCAGCGCCGCTACCTCATCCCCTTCCGCTCGACGCTCCTCCCGCAGATCTTCACCGATGTCCTCGTCATCGGGGGCGGGTCCGCCGGGCTGAGCGCTGCGCTCGCGGCATCCGCGCACGCCGATGTCATCGTCGCCAACAAATCCAAACCCGCCGACTCAAACACCGCATGGGCGCAGGGCGGCATCGCGGGCGTCCTCGACAAATCCGACTCCGTCGAAACCCATGTCCGCGACACGCTCGAGGCCGGCGCCGGGCTGTGCGATGAGGCAGTCGTCCGCGCCGTCATCGCACGCGGCGGCGACGCCCTCCGCCGCCTCATCGGCTGGGGCATGCGCATCGACCGCGACGCCTCGGGCCAACCCGAACTCGCCCGCGAGGGAGGCCACTCCGCCCGCCGAATCATCCACACAGACGGCGACGCCACCGGCATGGAACTCGCCCGCTGCCTCACCGACCGCGCCGCATCCACGCCAAACATCCGTCTCTTCAACGACTGCTTCACCCTCGACCTCATCACGCCCTCGAATGAACCCGGCGCCCCGTGTATGGGCGCGATCACCTACCACCCGCGCTACGGCCTGCAGATGATCTGGGCACGCGCCACCATCCTCGCCACCGGCGGCGCGGGCGTCATCTGGCGCGAGACCTCCAACCCCAAGGTCGCCACCGCCGACGGCATCGCAATGGCCTACCGCGCCGGCGCATCCGTCGCCGACCTCGCCTTCATGCAGTTCCACCCCACCACCCTCTATGTCGCCGGCGCCTCGCGCACGCTCATCTCCGAGGCCGTCCGCGGCGAAGGCGCGCACCTCCTCGACACCGAGCACCACCGCTTCATGATCGATGTCCACGAACGCGCCGAACTCGCGCCGCGCGACATCGTCTCACGCGCTATCGTCAGGCGACTCGCCGCGCTTAACGCGCCGAACGTCTACCTCGACGCCCGACCCGTCAAGAATTTCGCAGAGCGATTCCCCGGCATCGCGCGCACGCTCGCCCAGTTCGATATCGACCCCGCCAAGGACCTCATCCCCGTCAACCCCGCCGCCCACTACATGGTCGGGGGCGTCCGCACCGATGCGCAAGGTCGCTCCGATGTGCCGGGCCTCTACGCCGCCGGCGAAACCTCATGCTCCGGCCTCCACGGCGCCAACCGCCTCGCCAGCAACTCACTCCTCGAGTCCCTCGTGCTCGGCACCGAGGCCGGCGCCGCCACCAAGGAAATGCTCAACGGCGCAACCAACGCATGGGGCGTCCCCGCACGCCAGGGGCCCCTCCGCATCGTCTCCGACATCCCTCACTCCACCCACGGCGAGCTCGATCTCTCCGATGTCCGCTCATCCCTGCGCTCCGCCATGTGGCGCAACGTCGGCATCGAACGCACCGGCGGCACCGAGAGCAAACTCGACGACGCCCTAGAAATGTGCGACTTCTGGGCCCGCTACACCCTCGACAAGGTCTTCGAGTCACCCGCCGGCTGGGAAACCCAGAACATGCTCTGGTCCGCGGCGCTCATCGCCCGATCCGCAGCGTGGCGCTGCGAGTCCCGCGGGTGCCACACACGCACCGATTGCCCGGAACCACGCGACGACTTCCGCGTCCATGACCTCTGGAAACGCGCCTCCAACCAGCCCATCACCCAGCCACTCCGCGCCGAATGAATCGCACACGCTCAATCTTGCTGTTCGTCGCGCTGTTCGCCGCCTCGGGATGCACCGAGACGCGCATCGTCGAAGAGCGCGGCGTCATCACGCTCCGCGACCTCCAGCCCGGCTGGCTGCGCCCCGTCCGCGCTGATCAGCCCGGCCAGACCTCCGCGGGCTTCGAGTCCGTCCTCATGACCGACGAACTCCCCGGCACCCCCGCCGAGGACGACCCCCTCCGGCGCACCATGCCAGACCGCTCCGTCCGACTGTTCTCGTTCGCACCGCGACACCTGATCCATCACCTGCAGGTCACGATCCAGAACAACGAACCCGAACTGATAGATCAGTATCTGATCTCCGAGTCACTCAAAGACCACTACACCGCACAGCGACGCGACCCGAGAGAGATTTCGCGATTCCTCATCGACCACGCCGCAGAAGTTCAGCGGCTCCTCAAACTCCTGCCCCTGGGCGAGAACACCCCCGGCGCCACATTCGAAGACATCGGTCGCAACCGCTTCCGCCTCGCCCCCCTCGGCGCCGACATGCTCGAACTCCGCTACC
>CALFMQ010000268.1 GCA_937879825.1 uncultured Phycisphaerales bacterium | reverse complement strand
CGATCGTTTCCGCGCTCGGTGTGCAAACGATCCTTGCGATCCTATCGATGTGGATCTTCAAATCGCCAGACTGCCGCCCGCACTACATCTGCCGAATTTGCAACTACGACACACGCGGCATCGCCGCCGATGCGCCCTGCCCGGAATGCGGCAACACGCGCTGATTACCGCGCCGACTTCGTCAGCGACTCCAGCTCATCCAGCCGACCCGCCTCGTCAAGCACGCGCTCGGCGTAAGTCACCATCGCGTCACGCAGCTGCTCGAACGACTCCAGCACATACAGAATCGGCTGGTAGTGGTCGATCTCAAACGCCGTGTTGCACACCCGCTCCAACTCGAACGGCCGCCGATCCACTTCCTTCGACTCCAGCGCGTGGTGCCCCTCACCCTCCGACGAGATCAACCCCGACCCGTACAACTTCAGCTTGTTGTCCTCGTGGATCAGCCCGAACTCAACCGTGAACCAGAACAGCCGCGCCAGCCGCTCCGTGTGATCCGGGTTGTGCGTGTACAACGCCGCCTTGCCGTAAGTCTGCAAGAACTCCGCGAACACCGGGTCCGCGTGCAAAGGCACATGACCGAACACATCGTGAATGATGTCCGGCTCCGGCAGGTAATCCATCTGCGCCTTGGGACGCACCGTCACCGTCGTCGGGAACTGACGCTGCGCCAGAAACGCGAAGAACGACTTCGCCGGCAGATACCCCGGCACGCCGTGGCTCGACCACCCCGTGCACTCCTGCAGCCGCCGGTTCACATCCTTCAGCGGCGGCACCCGATCCGCGCGCAGATTGATCACCTTCGCGCCGTTCAGGAAAATGTTCGACCCGAACTCCGCCAACTGCTCCATCCGCTTCTTGAAGATGATCCCCCACACCTCGTGGTTCTCGTCGGTGTACTTGTCGTACTGCTGCGTGATCTTCATCGAGTCGATGTCGATCTGATCCGCGTTCAGGTTCGCGCTCGCGTCCGCTGCGGCCTGCGCGCGCTTCGCCTCGTCGCTATCAATCACCGCCGAGTAGATGATCTTCTTGCCCATCTCGCCCACGACAATCACCTCCGAATCAGATTCAATCCCCCCATATTCTACCCCACAGAACCGACGCGTCCCAAACATCTGCTCCCTCCCCCGATCCCCATCGGGGGAGGTGTCGTGCGCAGCACGACGGTGGGGGTCGTTTCGTCCCCTCACAACAGTCTCGCCTATCGCCGCGTCCCAAACTCCGGCGCCCGCTGCTTTCTGAACCCGAACGCGCCCGACAACAGCGTCAGCCCCGGAATCATCACCACCGCCAACACCGCCGACGCCACCGCACTCCCGAACCCCGTCACCAGCCGCCCGCCGAGCCGCCCCACCTCGATATCGCCGTACAGCCCACGCGCCCCCAGCAGCGCCGTCGCCACAATCGCAACCAGCAACCCGCCCAGCAGCGTCAGGAAAACCCCCGACTGAATGTTCCGCCGGAACACCAGCGACCGCGAGATCACCACCGCGTACCCCATCAACAAAAACCCCAGCGCATGGGGCCCCACAACCACCCGCATCCCCTCGCCCGCGTTCAACTGCATCAACAAGTCCAGCCCCAACCCCAGCACAACGCACCCGAACAGCGCGTGCACCGACGGCGCCCACATCGCAACAAACACCGCCAGCACCAGCACAAAGCTCGGCGCGATCGCCGTCGGACCAAGCGCCGCCGCGCCCCGCAAGCCCCACTCGCACGCCAGCGCCAACCACGCCGCAATCAGGAACACGCCCCAACTCACGCGCCGTCCTCCCCCACGGGGATCCGCAGCACAACGCTCGCCACATGCATCGGATCGATCTCCGGCTGCACCACGATCTTCCGGTGCAGCGGATGGTCCGTGTTCCGCACCTCGATCACGCGCCCCACAATCAACCGCTGCGCGCACGCCGGCCAGTACGGATCATCAAGCCGCGCCAGCATCCCAACCTCCGCCTCAACCCCGTCCCCCACCCCGATCTCCCCGATCATCGTCCCGTCACCCACCGGTTCCAGCCGGCACCTTGGCGAAGCCAGAACCGCAGCCGCGTCCGTCACGCCCGCACCAACAACCAGAACCTCCATCGGGCCGCGCTCGCTCTTGTCGCGCGTGAACACGCGCACCGTCGAGGTCAGCAGCCCCACATCCGCGACGCGCCCCACCAACTGCTGGCTCGTCCCCGCCACCGCCACCGCGCCGCTCCGGATCGCGTTCCGCGAACCGCCGCGCACATCGATCACGCCCTCCTCCGGATCGCCGCCCGTCCGCGGCGCCACGAATGTCTCGTACGCGCGATCGTCCGCCAACTCCCGCCCGCCCTGCAACTCCCGAACCGTCGCGCGCAGCGCCTCGATCTGCGCGATCGCATCGAAGTACCGCGTCTCCAGATCCTCCTTCTGACGCAGCGCCTCCTCCAGCCCGATCTCCGTGTCACGCTCCACCGGCGCATCGCCGGGGCGAATCCACGAAGACAGCCGCGCCATCGGACGCGACGCCGGCGTCACCACAACCATCATCGGATCACGGAACCACCCAACCCACGCCGTAAACCGCGGCGGCGCCAGACACAGCACCACAAGCACAACCGCCAGCACCCCAAGAACCCGACGCGGACTCGGAGTGCGTGATCCCATCAATCCTCGCAAGCATCACCCGACGACAACCCGACGCTACGCGTCAAGGTTGCTCTCGAGCGTGTCCTTGAGCAGTTCGATGTTCTCCAGGAAGGTCGCCGTCCCCGCCGCCACGCAGGTCAGCGGATCCTCGGCGATCCGAACCTCCATCCCCGTCGCGTTGCGGAGCACAACATCCATCCCCCGCAGCAGCGCCCCGCCGCCCGCCAGCGTGATGCCGTTGTCCACAAGGTCCGCCGCCAGTTCCGGCTCCGCCTTCTCGAGCGTCCGCGTCACCGCCTCGATGATCGCGTTCACCGGCTCCTGCAGCGCCTCGCGAATCTCCTCGCTCGTCACCACCGTCTTCCGGGGCAGCCCCGAGATCATGTCGCGCCCGCGCGCCTCCATCGAGCGCTCCTCGCCCACCGGCGCAGCGCTCCCGATCTCGATCTTGATCCGCTCGGCGCTCTGCTCACCAACCATCAGGTTGTAAGTCTTCTTCATGTGGTTGATGATCGCCTCGTCCATGTCATCACCCGCGACGCGCACCGACTCGCAGGTCGCGATGTCCGCGAGCGACATAATCGCAACCTCCGTCGTGCCGCCGCCGATATCAACGATCATCGACGCCGTCGGCTCAGCAAAGGGCAGCCCCGCGCCGATCGCCGCCGCGATGGGCTCCTCGATCGTCCACACGATCCGCGCACCGGCGCGCAGCGCCGACTGCTGCACCGCCTGCTTCTCGACCGCAGTAATACCGCTGGGCACCGCGATCACAACCCGAGGCCGCCACACGCCGAAGTACCGCGAACGCCCGCCCACCTTGCGGATGAAGTAACTCAGCATCGCCTCGGTAATCTCGAAGTCCGAGATCACGCCGTCCTTCAGCGGGCGAATCGCCTGGATCGATCCGGGCGTCTTGCCCAGCAT
>CALFMQ010000267.1 GCA_937879825.1 uncultured Phycisphaerales bacterium | reverse complement strand
CACTGCCAGGTTGTTGAGATTGGCCTTGTTGGTTGCCTTGCTGTTGGGCGCGGTTCTGGGCGAGTTGTTCGAGGGTTGAGGGGCGCTGGCCGCTGGACATGGACTGGCCGTCGGTCGGTGATTGTTGCTCGCTTTGTTGCTGCGATGAGGAGGAAGAGGACTGGGAGGAGGATTGCTGCTGATCGGAGGGCTTGCGGAGTTGGAGTTGCTGATCGATGTCCTGCTCGCCGGGTTGGCCGGGCTGCGATTGGCCGGGGTCTTCGTAGAGGGCTTCGAGCGCATCGGCGGCTTCGGTGGCGCGCTCGATGGCGGCGGTGAGGTCGGATGCGCGGAGGGCGGACGCTGCGGACTCCATGGATGTGGGCGCTTCGGAGGAGACGATGCCCTCGGCGAGGGTCTGCGCGGAGGCGCCCATGGTGGGGAGGAGGGGTGAGAGGCCGAGTTCGACCTGGCGGAGGGTTGCGCGGAGGCGCTCGATGCGGAAGCGTGCGGCTTCGATGGCGTCGTTGATGTCGGAGTCGGGGTCGGCGGTGGGGTTGGGTGATGCGGCGAGCGTGATGATGGCGAGGGCGTGGGGGAGTGAGTGGAGGGCGACGGTTGAGCCGCCGTTCTCGGCGTGGGCGTCGCGGGCCTCGTCGAGGTATTGCTCGATCTGGTCGAGGATTTCGAGGGCGCGGCGGATGTCGTCGATGGTGGGGGTGAGTTTCTCTGCGGCGGGGTCGTCGTCGCGGGCGGGCATGGCGTCGATGGTGGAGAGGGCGTCGGTGATGGGGAGTGTCTGGCGGTAGACCTCGTCGAGGACGAGGTTGGCGGACTTATCGATGAGTTGGCGGATGGACTGCGCGCCGATTCCTGCGGGGAGGTTGGAGGTGGCGGCGGTGATGTCGTCGATGGCCTGCTGCACCTTGGCGCGCTCGTCGAGGATGGCGCGGGCGAGTTGTGATGGGGACTCGGATGAGCCGAGTTCGTGCTCGGCGCGGTCGCCGAGTTTGCGGAGGTCGCGGATGGATTGCTCGAGTTGCGCCTGGATGGACTCTTGTGAGGTTGCGAGTTCGTCGGCGGCGGTTTCGTCGAGTTCCGTGAGCGTTGCGAGGCGGTCGGCGAGCATGCGCTGGCGGCGTGCGGCGTCGTCGACTTGTTCGAGGGTGCGCTGGAGCTGGTCGGCGAGTTCGAGGGCGCGGGCGGGCCGGGTGATGTCGAGGGCGGCCTCGTCGGCGGCGAGCGCGGATTGCTGGGCGGATTGCTCGGTGGCTTGTTCGGCTTTGTCGAGCCACTGGCCGACGCGGGCGCGGTCGAGTTGGGGGGATGGCGTGTTGCTGTTGCCTGCGTTGGGGTTGTCGGGTTGCTCGGCGTTGTCTTGTTCGGCGTTGTTGTTGTTGTTGTTGTTGGGCTGGGGCTCGTCGAGTCGGGGGAGGGACGGTGTCTGCATGGCGTCGAGGCGGTCGCGGAGTTGTTCGAGGGGCTCGCGCATTTGGGCGTCGAAGTCCACGGCGTCGGGCGCGTCGAGGCGACGCTGCACTTCGTCGGCGAGCGATTGGCGCTGCTCGTTGAACTGATCGATGCGCTGCTGGAGGGCGCGGGCGGCGCGGGCGATGGGTTCGGGGAGTTGCTGATCGGCGGGGAGTCGGTCGAGATCGCGGGCGAGTTCGCGCGCTTCGGCGCGGAGGTCCTGGGCGCGTTGGTCGAGGGCTTCGGCGGCGCGGGCGAGCTGGTCGTAGGGTCGGGTGATGTCCTGCGCGGAAAGTTCTTCGGCGAAGCGGCGGGCGAAGTCCTCGCGGTTCATGACGCGGACGGTGATGGTGGGCGAGGTGGTGGTCTGGGGTGCGCCGAACTCGGGTGCGCGGTTGTCGGTGGCGGAGAGCGAGAGGGTGACGGAGTCGCCGGCGATAGCGCCGAGGTCGGCGGTGGAGAGGATGGTGCGCGCTTCGGCGGCGCGGGTGCGCGGATCGACGGCGAACTCGAGATCGACGGGGAGGGACTGATCGCCATCGCGGGCGAGGGAATGATAGAGCGTGAAGCGCGTGAGGGCGACATCATCGGTCGCGAGGGCGACGAGGGGGAAGGATGCGCCCTCGAGGACGAAGATCTCGGTGCTTTCGGTGGCGCTGGTCGGTTGATCGATGCGGATGGTGGGCGGCTGGTCCTGGACGACGAGGATGCGCGCGGTGGCGGTGTCGTCGCACGCCAATCCACCTACCCCTACTGGCTGGAGTGTGAGTTCTCGTTGGCCCGGTGAGTCGAAGCGGGTCTGCTGGATGGCGGTGCGTGCTGAGACGGAGGCGCCGGCGGTGACGGAGGTGCCCGGTTGGTTGACGGACTCGAGGTCGATGGTGGTGTTGACGGTGAAGGTGATGGTGGAGCCGACGAGGACGGGGATGGGTGAGCGGTCGGCGGTGAGGGAAGCGCCGGTGTGGGCGACCTCGGGGAGGTTGGTGTAGGCGGGGGGCGTGATGCGGAGCTGCGCGGACTCGATGCGGGGGCGCATCTCGGGGGTGATGGTGATGATGCGCGAGCGGCCGGTGCTGCCCTGCACGAAAAAGCGGGCGGGCGCGCGGAGGTCGCGGAGGATGAAGGTGTAGTCGGACGGGTTGCCGCTTGATGATGCTTCGGCGCGAGCGAACTGCGGCGTCATGGGCGCGCGGTCGATGGGGTTGTGATGGTCGTCGAGCGCGATGAAGTCGAGCGAGTCCGGGAGCGGGCCGGTGAGGGCGACGCGGATGGTGATGGCGTCGGCGGCGAGGGGACGCTGCGGCTCCCACGAGATATCGAAGTTCGTGCGGGTGAAGGGCGGGTGATCGGCGAAGGGCTCGGTGAGGCGCGGGATGCCCATGGCGAAGAGGCGCGGCGCGGCGAGCCACGCGATCGCGAAGAGGGCGAGGGCGAGGAGCGACCAGGCCCAAGCGCGCTTGATGGGCGCGGTGTCGATGAGGCCGGCGAGGGAAAGGGAGGCGGCGTGCTGGTCGCCGCGGGCGACGGCGCGGCGGGCGAGTTCGGCGGGCATGGTGGCGTCGGCGTTTGCGGCGAGCGCGCGGAGCTGGACGGCGTTGATGAGCGTGTTGTGCGTGATTTGCGCGCGATCCTCGGCGATGCGCGCAGCGCGGAGGGCGTTCATGCGGCGGGACTCGCGTGAGGGGATGAGCGCGAGCAGGACGCGGAGGGCGAGGGCGAGGATGGCGACGGCGATGCCGGCGCGGAGGATGGAAGGGAGCGCGAGCGAGGCGTCGATGATGAGGGCCGCGATGATGGCGACGGGAACGGGCCAGACGGCGGCGCCCGTGCGCCGGCCCCGGGAGGCCCAGCGGGCGCGGGCGATGACGGAACGGAGGCGCTCATCCAGAACCCCTCTGTTCTTCCAACCGCTGCCGGTGGTGGTCGGTTCGTCGCGGGTCATGACTTCATCTGCATTGTTGGTCATGGGAGTCCTCCGCGTCGGCGCCAGAACCATTCAGCGCAGAGGATTGTGACGATTGCCGCGAAGACCCACCATTGGTCCCACGCGGGTTCGGAGGATGTGCGTGACTTGCGGGCCTGGATCTCGGTGTTGATGACATCGAGGAGGGCGCGGGGCTGGTCGATGGGGAAGATGACGCCTCCCGTGGCGTGGGTGAGTTGGGCGAGTTCTTCTGGTCGCGCG
Organism: uncultured Phycisphaerales bacterium; assembly: GCA_937879825.1. Lineage (GTDB taxonomy): Bacteria > Planctomycetota > Phycisphaerae > Phycisphaerales > UBA1924 > JACKHC01. Next base: position 3,183 of record CALFMQ010000267.1, on the reverse strand, counting down.
GCGGTGTCGTCGAACTCGACGCGGTCTTCGTAGACGGCGATGCGCGTGGAGAGGGAGTCGGGCTTCATTCCGGGTGCGTCGAGCGTGACGCGGAAGACGCCCTCGGACTCGGGCGTGAACGTACCGGTGAAGCGTTCGCCGGCGCGGGTGGTGTCGTCGGCGAGATCGATTGCCTGGGCAGTGTTGTCGGGCGCGGTGACGGTGACGGTTGGCGCGAAGTTGTTGTCGGCGTAGCGGGCGCGGACTTCGATGCGGACGGGCTGATTGGGGCGCGCGGTGACGCGGTCGGTGGCGAGGGCGATGTCCTGACCGGGGAGGAAGTCGCCCCCCATGACGAGCCAGCGGATGGCGCGCGACCAGAACATCTGGTAGACGCTTGAGTATTGATCGAGCGTTGCGGGGAGGAAGCCCCATTGCCAGAGGCCGTCGGTCATGACGGCGAGCGTGCGGCCGCGCCCGGCGTACATGTGCGCGACGGCGGCGGGATCGGTGGGCGCACCGGTGTCTTGTTGGCGGAGCCAGACGACGGAGAGTGCTTTTTCGCTCTCGACGGTTGTGGCCGCGATCATGCCGGGGAGTTCGGTGACGACATCGGTGGGGTTGCCCCATTTGTCGAAGTCGAGCGCGGGTTGGGCGAGGCCTTCGGGCGTGACTTCGAGCGCGCGGCCGGCGAGGATGCGCTGGCCCCAGACGACGGGTGTGATCTGATCGAGGATTTCTGCAGCGCGTCCCCGTGCGGGTTTGCCTCTGAGGAAGACGAGTGCGCCGCCTCGCTCGTTGACGAAGCGGACGAGTTTTTCGGCGTCGTTGTCGGGGAAGAAGGCGTCGATGCCGCGACCGAGGACAATGACATCGAACTTGAAGAGGGAGGCCTCGTCGAGGGGTGCGGCGACGCGCTGCTCGGTGGATGAGGTTGCGTCGGGCGTGTATCGGATGACCTGGAGTCGGGGGCGGCCGCGCTCGTAGCCGAGCCCTTGCACGGCGGTGAGTTCGATCTGGGGGTCGTCGCGCATGGCTTCGATGAAGAAGCGGGTTTCCCAGTAGGGCTGGTTCTCGAAGACGCAGACCTTGAGCGTGTCGGCGGTGACTCGGACGAAAGCGGATCGCTCGTTGTTGGAGGTGTCGCGCTCTCCCGGCATGGTCTCGATGCGCGCGGTGTACTCGACGATGTCGATGCTCTGTGAGTCGTCGGTGCGGAGGGCGGGGTCGATGGCGGGCGTGACGGGGATGCGGAGTTCGCGGGACTTGTTGATGGCGACGGTTTCGCTGAAGACGATCTGCGCGGTGTCCTGCGGGGAGATGGGGTTGCGCGTGACGGTGACGCGGACGGGCTGGTTGTCGTAGCCGGTCTCGCGGAGGCGGAGGATGAGGTTGGTGGGCTGGCCCTCGTAGACGAGATCGGACTCGGGCGCGGCGTGGAGGGAGAGATCGGCGATGCGGGCGGCGCTGCCGGCGCTGACGGCGTGGACGCGGACGGATGAGGCGAGTGCGGCGTCGGCTGCGGACGCGAGGGGGGCGGCGTCGGTATCGATGGCGTCGGTGAGGAGGACGAGATCGGTGAGGCGCGCGGGCGAGGTGGTGGTGGATTGCGCTGCGCTGAGGGTTGTGTCGAGGGCGCGGACGATGCGCGAGGCGTCGCCGTCGGCGCCTCCCGAGAGGAGTTGGTCGATGGGCGTTGCTTCGATGCGCTGATCGAAGGCGAGGATGCGCATCTGGGCGAGGGACTCGAGTTCGGCGAGGAACGCGGGGTCGAGCCAGCGGGCGCAGATGGCGGAGAGTCGGGTGGTGGGGGCGTCGTCGAGTTGTTCGTCTTCGATGCTCATGGAGGCGGAGCGATCGATGAGGAGGACGACGGTGGGTTTCTCGTCGGCGTCGGGCGCGGGGATGATGCGGGTGGGGCCGAGGAGGATGGTTGCGAGCGCGGCGAGCGCGAGCGCGCGGAGGGCGACGGATGTGAGGGCGCGGGATGACCAGTTTGCCTTTCGCGCGCTGATGATGGATGCGGCGAGCGCGGCGATGACGAGGACGGCGATGAGGCCGAGCCCGATGGAGGCGGGGGACCACTGGAGCGCGATGATGGGCGTCATGCGTCGCGCTCCGGTGCTGATGCGCGGCGATTGAAGCCGGCGATGAGTGACTCGAAGGCGAGGGAAGCGATGGCTGCGGCGAGGAGCCAGGGCCAGAGTTCGATGGCTTGCCTGGTGATCGAGGCGCCGGGCGCGGCGGCGGAGAGGCGGATGCTCGCGTCGGGCGCGTCGGTGAGTTCGGCGATGGCGGCCTCATCGAGTGTGCGCGGGTCGGACTCGTCGGGCGAGAGATTCGTTGCGGCGCGGGCGATGGTGCTGCGCGATGCGTCGTGGAAGTCGGTGATGCCGGGCGCATCGGCGGGGGGCGCGGTGAGGATGGGATCGAAGGCGGCGGAAGCGCTGCCGCGTGTGACACGGACGGGTCGGTCGAGTGGATCGGCGACGGGGTCGATGAATGTGAGTGCGGCGGGGACGCGGGTGGTGAGGGGTTCGCCGACTTCGGCGTACTGGCGGGCTGCGGATGCGGGGAGGATGAAGCGGAGGAGTTCGTGCATGAGCACGGGGAACATGGGGCCTTTGACGAGGGAGGTGTGGTCGGGGGCGAGGTCGGCGTTGATGGTGATGATGCGGCCTGTGGCGCGCGGGCCGGTGCGCCAGGCGATGAAGGGGTCGCCGTTGCTCATGAGGATGAGCGGGACGGATGCGGGGGCGAGGTCGGCGGGGGCGGAGGTGTTGAAGGTTGCGTCGAGGAGTGCGCGGGTGGCGGGGCCTTCGAAGAGGGCGAGGGGGCCGCGATCGAGATCGGCGGGGCGGAGCGTGAGGTGTTCATCGCCGGCGAGTTGCGTGAAGCGCGCGTTGAGGGTGACGGGGAGTGATGGTGTCGTTGCGTTGAACGCGGCTGCGGACTCGTAGGCGGGCTGGGAGTCGATGACCCAGAGGACGCCGACGGATTGTTCGAGGGCTGCGCGGATGGCGGCGAGTGCGGAGTCTGGGAGGAGCGCGGCCTGGGCGATGATGACGGCGTCGAAGGATGCGAGGAGTTCGGGCGTTGCTTGTTGCGGGGCGACACGGATGACGCGGAACTCGGAGGTGTCGGTGGGGGCGAGCGCGAGTGAGGCGAAGTATGCGCCGCCGCGATGGTCGGACTCGGGCGCTG
>CALFMQ010000266.1 GCA_937879825.1 uncultured Phycisphaerales bacterium | reverse complement strand
GACGGCGCCGTCGCGGGCGCGACCGGAGGCGACGGCGGCGACACGCGCGCGGCGTCCACGCTCGCGGGCGGGACGTCGCCCCGCCGCCCGAGCATGAACAGGCCGAGCGCCACCAGGAGGCCACCGGCCGCGGCGAACACGGCCAGCTGACCGGCGGGACCCGCGCCCGCCGGTCGCACCCGCGCTCGCGGGGCGCGCCCGGCCACCCTGGCGTGTCGCTCCGACTTCCGTCCCGGCGAAGCGTCGGGCGCGGCGGCCTGGCGACCGGACGGGCGTGGCGCACCGGACGCCGCGGGCCGACGCTCCGACGGCCTATTACCGCTCCAAGTACGAGGGCGAGTCGCTCGTCCGGTCGTCGGGGATGGACTGGACGATCTTCCGTCCGTCGCTGATTCACGGCGCCGACGGCGAGTTCATCGGGATGGTGCGCGACTGGACGCTCGGTCGTGCCGCGCCGCGTTTCTTCATCCCGTACTTCGCGAAGATCGAGATGAAGCAGCGCCCGGTGCCGCACCCCGCGATGGTGTCGGCGAAGGTCGCTCCTGTGGGCGTGGACGATGTGGCGCGGGCGATCGTGAACGCCATCGAGCGCCCCGAGGCCCGGGGCGAGGTGTACCCGCTGTGCGGCCCGGAGACGCTCGACTGGCCGGAGTTGCTGGCGGCGGTGCGTGACGCGGTGCCGCTGAATGACTCCAAGAAGCGCATCCTGCCGATCCCCGCGATCAAGGGCGTGATGGCGGCGCGGGCGGCCGAGGCGGTGGGCCTGGGCGAGATGTTGCCGTTCGGCCCGAGCGAGCCGGTGATGGCGGCGGAGGACTCGGTGTGTTCGGTCGCCAAGGCCGAGGCGCACCTGGACTTCTCGGGCGTCGGCTTCCGTGAAGCGCTGGCGTCGTACCGCGACCAGATCTGACGCCGCGGCACACGACCGAACCTCAACAGGGAACGGGAACACATGAGCAAACGACTGTTGTTGACCATCCTGATCTTCGCCGGGCTCATTCTGGGCGCGCTGATCGGGCAGTTCATGCTCTTCGACCCGCAGGCCAGCATCGAGAAGGTCAATCAGACGGTCGGCTTCTTCGAGCTCGCGGGCAAGTATGTCTTCATCCGCCCGCTGATGCTGATCGTGGTGCCGCTGGTGTTTACGAGCGTGCTGACGGGCGTCGTGTCGATCGGCGACCCCAAGAAGCTCGGGCTGCTCGGCGGCGCGACGCTCGCGTTTTATGTGATCACCATGCTGATGGCGGTCGGTGTGGGTGTGACGCTGGGCGCGACGACGAAGCCGGGCGTGGGAATCGATCAGGCGCTCATCGCGTCGACGCAGGTGGCGGGCGAGGAGCGGGTCGAGTCGATCAAGCAGAAGCAGGCGAGCGAGGGCGGCGGCGAGGGGATCGGGGCGGCGTGGAAGAAGATTCTGGATCAGATGATCCCGGACAACTTCCTCAAGGCCGGCGCCGAGGGCCAGGCGCTGAGCATCATCACGGCGACGATGCTGCTGGGAATCGGGCTGGTGGCGGTGGGCGATCGCGCCGGGCCGTTCGTCGGCGCGGTGGAGTCGCTCCATGAGGCGCTGATGACGCTCGTGCGGTGGATCATCTGGCTCATGCCGATCGGTGTGATGTTCCTGATGGCCGGCGCGGTCGGGCGAACCGGGATTCACGCGATGTTCGCGTCGCTGGCCAAGTATGTCGTGGTCGTGATCATCGGGCTTGGGATTCACTCCTTCATCACGCTGCCCGTCGTGCTGTTCCTGTTCACCAGGACGAACCCGTATAAGTTCATCTGGAACATGCGCCCGGCCCTGCTCATGGCGTTCGGCACGGCGTCCTCCATGGCCACGCTGCCCGTCACCATCGAGACCGCCCGCGATTACGGCGGGTGCTCGAAGCGCGCGACCGGGTTGGTGCTGCCGCTCGGGGCGACGGTCAATATGGACGGCACCGCGCTCTACCAGGGCATCGCCGTCATCTTCATGTTCCAAGCGTTCGGCTACGAGCTGCATCTGGCGGAGTACCTGGTGATCGTGCTCACCGCGACGCTCAGCGCTGTGGGCGCGGCGGGCGTGCCGGGCGGCTCGCTGGCGACGATCATGATCATCATCGCGGCGGTCAACACCACGCTCGCGGGCACGGGCAAGGACCCGCTCCCGCCCGAGGCGATCGGGCTGATTATTGGTGTGGACCGGATTCTCGATATGTGCCGCACGATGGTGAATGTGCTGGGCGACTCCGTCGGCGCGCGGATTATCACGCGGCTCGCGCCGGATCTGGAAGAGTCCCGCGAGCGGGCGTTCGCGTAGTGCATTGCACCCTCTCCCCTGCGAGGGAGAGGGTGGTCACGGAGTGACCGGGTGAGGGGGGACAGCTGCTCGCGGGCTACACTCCCGCCATGAGCAAGCGTCGCAAACCGTGGTACCGCGCGCGGAATGTCATCCTGCTGACTCTCGTTGCGGGGTTGGTCTGGATCGCGTGGGTGGTGCTCGGCGCGGTGAACGCCAGGGCCGGCAACGCGATCGACTACGCGGCGAAACTCAACGAGCTGGCGCGGGCCCATCAGCCGGGCGATCCCGATGCGCCGAATCGGTGGGACGATTACTTGAGTCTCCTCGAGCAGAACGCCGGGGTGCTCAACTCCTTCATCCCGAAGGGGGAGAACCAGCCCGACCCGGTGGCGTGGGAACAGTTCGTCTACGGGTTCAGGCCCGATTACCCGATGCTCAAGGGGGACGCGTTCGCCGTGCAACTGGATCGTGCGCAGGGCTGCGTTGATGCGGTCCGCGCGGCGGGCATTTTCGATCGGATCGACTCGTTTCTGGAGCCGATGCCGGTCTACTGGGAGACGTCGGGGATCGACTGGACGGACGATTCTTCGGTACGAAAAATCGCGCTGATGCGCCGGATTCCGGAGGGCCCGCTGGTCGATTGCATCCTCTCGATGCACCGGGGGGACGCCGCCAATGCCGTGCGATCTTATGAGCGTGCGGTCGCGCTCGCGCGCATCAATGCGCGGCAGGCGTCGCTGCTGGGCGGTCTGGCCGGCCGGACGAACTGGATCGTCATGCACGGGCGGGTGCGCGAGCACGTGCTGGCGCACGATTTCGACGAGTCGGTGTGCGGGGCGATGCTCGACGCGATGCAGGAAGCCGAGCAGCCGCCGATCATGATCGGAGTCGAGGCCGAGAAGCTATTCATGCTGGACCTTATCCAGCGGTGCTACACGGATGATGGGCGCTCCGACGGCACCTTTCTGCCGAATGCATTCCGCAAGCTCGAACTGGGGACCGACAACCGCCTGATCGACTCGATGCCGGGTCACCCGGTCTCGAATCTCGCGGGGGTCATGTTCACGCGCAAGTCCGAGACCATCGAGAAGCTCGACGCGTACTTCGATGAGATCAAGGCGGCGTGCGGGCAGCGGACCCACGCGCTGCGGATGCAGCACATCGATCGGGCCCGCGCCCTGCGGGCACATTGGACAGATCGGGACCCCGTGCTGCAGTGCATGACCGAACTGTTTGAGATGATGGTCGCATCGCTCGGGACGCCGGTGGTCGAATACGACGGGACGATTCTGACTCTCGCGATCTTACGGTATCAGCACTTGCACGGTGACCCGCCTCCCGACCTCGAAGCGTTGGTGCCGGGCGTTCTCGAGCGGTTGCCGGCCGATCCGTTCGCGTCGGACGGGCGGTACCGCTACAAGCGGATCGAACCGTCGTTGCAGGACCCGCGTGCGTTCATCCTGTACTCCGTGGGCACGGATGGCGTCGATGATGGCGGCGTGTCGCCGCGAAACTCGTATGATGCGCTGGCGGTGGACAGGCCCGGAGGGGACTTTGTGTTCAACCCGACTCCCCGGGCCATCGACGAGGATTAGGTGTCGCTCGTGCGTGTGAGGGTGGGTGCATCGGTGACTAGAATGCGGCCATGAAGAAGCGCAAACCGTGGTACCGCGCGCGGAATGTCGTCCTGCTGATTCTCGCCGCCGGATTGATCTGGCTCGCGTGGGCCGTGTACTTCGCGATGACCGCCAAACCCGGCAATGCGATCGATTACGCCCAGCGCATCACAGAGCTCGCGCGCAACGCCCAGCCAGGCGATATCGACGGGCCGAACCGATGGGATGACTACATCGCGGAGTTCGCTGATTTCTATTCACTGGCGCTCGCGGGTGCCGCGCCGGGGACGAAGGCGCTCGGGCAATCGCCCGACATTTCATATGCCTACGACACTTCGCGGTTCGAGACACCGCAGGACGCGGAGATCGCGCGCCTGGAAGCATTGGCGAACCTGAAGGCACTCCGCGAGTCTGGAGTATTCGAGCGTGCCGACGCGTTCGTTCCCGCGGGACCGATCTACCGTCAGTACACCAAAGATGAACTCGTGGCCTTTGTGCTGATGCCCGACCTCTCATATTCCAGAGTTTTCGCTCGGGTCAACCGCGCCGAGTTTCATACCGCGATCGCGGAAGCGCGTGACGATGACGCCCTGAGGTGCGTCCGCCGCGCGTTGTCCCTGGCCAAGGTCCCGATCAACGGCCCGAACCTGATCTCGTGGCTCGTTGGCATCGCGCAGTACGGGATCCTGTTCGAGGGCATTCGAGAGGAAACACTGGCGGGCCACCTCTCACCTGAGACCGCGCGCCGCATCCTCGACGAACTCAACAAGGTCAAAATCCGTTCGGGCGAGATCGCCATCGAGGGCGAGCGACTCGGCATTCTCGATATCGTAGAACGATCATTCACCGACGACGGCCACGGCGGTGGGATTCTGCTGGTGACGGAAGTTCCAGAAGGGCAGTTCAACGGCAACAATCAAGCCCGGCACCCAAGGATCACAAACCTCATGGGCTTCTTTCTTCCGGGCAAAAAAGACACCGTCGATAGCGTCAATGAGGTCTACGATTTCGCGCTCCGGTGCATCAAGGAAAGCCCCGCGGAGCAGCAGAGATTGCTCGCGGATTTTGTCGGTTGGGCCGAGCGGCGACTCAAGAGCACATACCTTCCGCTCGAAGTGTTGATCCCCGCCTTCGATCGCGCGTTTTCGAACTACGAAGCGTGCGTGAACGATCTCGCCCTCACTCGCGTCGGTCTTGCGCTAAGCATCTACAACAGCGAGCACGGTGAGTACCCCGAGTCGCTCGATCAACTCGTGCCGAATGTGTTCCCGGCGCTCCCCAAGGATCGCTTCACCTCCGACGGCACATACGGCTACGTCAAACGCGCCGCTACCCCCGACGACCCGCGTGAGTTCCTTCTGTATTCATTCGGCTTTGATGGCGTCGATCATCGCGGCACCCTTCCGCGGGGCGGCATTGCGCCTTCGCATGCTTATTCCCCAGGCTATGAGGGCACCGACTTTGTCTTTAACCCCAATCCCCTCGCCACCGACGCCGATCAATAAACCGCCACACTCGCATCGATCTTCTTCGACCACGCGTCGATTCCGCCGGCCATGGACATTGCGCGCTCGACGCCCGCGCTGCGGAGCAGGGCCGCAGCAGTGAGCGAGCGCCGCCCGT
>CALFMQ010000265.1 GCA_937879825.1 uncultured Phycisphaerales bacterium | reverse complement strand
CGAGAATGTGCCGGGCATCGCCACCGCGATCGTGGCGCCATCCGTGTAGATGTTCGGGTCCTCGTCATCGATTTGGATCTCAAACGACTCCTCCGACAGAACGCCGGACCAGGTCGTTTGGGCGGAGGCGTGCGCGCAGGCGACCAAGGCCATCAGGCCGCCGACAAGAAGTGTGCGATTCATTGATCTCTCCCGTGTTTGCCTCACAGTGAAGACGACATACCCCGCATTTGGCGGGCGTACGGCACCCGTTCGAGTGTATCGCCCATTGTGGATATTGCACCCAATCTCTCCGAGTTTGCCGCGGAACCCGAAGAATCCCGGGGCTGAGCGGACCAGACGGTCGGGAATGGATTGCCCAGTCTCACGGCGCTGGATATCCGGTCCATGGGCCTATCGCCAAGGCACGCGGCTCGACGCGAATGACCAAGGTGCTGGGGCTGACTAGGTCGGGTCCGTCTCGACGCTCCGTTCATTCCGTGACGGGGCGAGGGCGTCGAGCATCACCCGTTGGCACGCCGGTGTCAGCATGGCGGAGTTGTGCCCCACATCGGCGACCTCGAGAAGGCGGACCTCGGGGGTCACACCGTGTTCATGTGCGAGGTCGGTCATGGCTTGCACCCACGCGCGCGCCCGCTGCACATGCGTACGCCCGGGATTGCCGGGGATGGCCTTGACCTCGGCGGTGTCTCGCGAGCCGACGACCACGGCGACCGGGATCTGTGCCGCCTTCACCCAACCATCTGGATCGGGCGCGATCTCGATCTCCTTCCATGGATCGTCATCGGACCAGCGCATTCGGCGCTTCAGCGGCTTCATGCCGTTGGTCCAGTCGACGTCGGGCTGAGGGAACGCGAATGTACCCGCCGCCGAAATCACCGCGACGTCGATGCGCTCGGGGTGCATCACGAGATAGCGGCTGACGAACTGCCCGCCGGCCGAATGACCGTACAGCGCGAACTTCTCGGGCAAATCGGGAATGGCTCGGCGCGTTTCATCGACGATCGCGTTGACGAACTCGTCTGCTCCGATGTGGCGGCCGAACAGCCCTCGGTACCCGCCTCCCGGGCCGGCGACACCGCCGAAGTTCTCCTGATCGAACGCCGGGGCGAGGATGACGAACCCCTCCTGATCCGCGAACGCGGTCCATCGTTCGAGAAAGACCCGCGCCGCATCGATGGCCGTGTCGTTCTCGCCGAGGGAGCCGTGCACAAGCACAACGATGCCACGGGCAGCGCCTTGAGGGACATAGCGGGCGTATGAGCCGTGCTCATTCGACAATGCTTGCGGATCGCCGCGAACAATGGAGCGGTTTCCGGGATCGTCCTGCTCCTGTGCTAGTGCAGCGACGCCGGAAGCGATGAGAAACCACGCCACGAGGTACCGGAGCATGCTTGGTGGAACCTCCTGATCCCGGTTCCGCCTGCCATCGAGATTCACGGGCCGTCCGTTATGCCATCACTCACGGATACGACGCCGGGCGGCGACACGGAGGCGTGTTGATCCTGTGAATGAACCCCTCGACATGCTCGTCCAGGGGTTTGAATAGAGGCAAAGTCGGGGTGACAGGATTCGAACCTGCGACCTTCTCGTCCCGAACGAGACGCGCTACCAAGCTGCGCTACACCCCGAGGTTGTCGGCGAATGGTACGGGGCGGGCGACGCCCCGGCAAACACGGTTCTTCGAGGGGTCAGCCGCCGGACGGCGTCTCCTCGGTGTCGTTCCCCTCGTCGCCCTTATCGGGGTTGGTGAAGAAGATGTCGTCGCCCGGGCGGACATTGGGGTCGAGTTCCGCGGGGCTGTCGAAGTCCATGGGCCATTTGGAGCGGTCGGGGCCGAAGACGATCTCCATCATCTCGAAGTCGCGACCGAGGATGTCATCGCGTCCGTTGACGAGGCGCTTCTTGCCCTTGTAGCCCGCCTGGCCTTCCTTGCCGAAGATCCAGAGCCCGAGTTCCTCGCCGTCGTAGTAGCGACCGGCCTTGCTGATCTGGCCGGTATTGAAGCGGTAGATCCAGACGCCCGCGCGCATGTCGTGGTCGTACTGGCCCTCTTCGACCTTGATGCCGTCGGCGTTGTATTGCGCGAACGGGCCGTGCTTGGCCTGCCGGCCGTCGAGCGTCAGCGGGATATCGGCGTTGAATGTGACTTCCTGCTGGATGCGCCCGAACTCGTCCCAGGTACGCGTGAGTCCGTGCATCTTGCCGTCGCGGAAGGTCTGCTCGGCCTTGCGGACGCCGTTGGGGTACCAGTGCTCCCAGACGCCGTCTGGCTTGCCGTCGATGAAGGCGCCGGCCGTGGCCTTGGACCCGTCCTCTTCCCAGAACATCCACGGTCCGGATCGGACGCCCTGATCGAAAGCGCCCTTGCCCTTGAGATTGCCGTTGGGCCAGTAGAAGGTCCAGTCGCCGTGCTGCTTGCCGTCGAGCATGGCGCCCTCGGCCTCGATGTTGCCCGCCTCACCCCTGCGGACGACGATGTTCTCGGGGTTGTCCGTGACGCTCGGGGCGTCGCTTGTGGACCCTGCGACGGTGGTCCACTCGCTTGTGCCGGTGGTCGGTGGGGCGGTGGTGGTCGCCTCCTGCTGGGGCGCGGCGGCCTTGGCCTGCCTCGGGGCGGCGGAGGCCTTCCGTTCGCAGGCACACGAGCAGAGGATCGCGGGGGAGGCGGCGACGAAGAGAGCGAGCATCTGGCGGAAGGTCATGTGGATGGTCCTTCTGGGGCGTGGACTTGGATGATTTCGGCGGCCCGGCGGGGCGGGCTCCAAGGGTATCAGATATCGAACATCGGCCCGCCGCCCGCGTGTGTGCAGCATCGGTGGCGAGACAGATGAATCTACCGGCTCAAGCCCTTGAAGAGGCGAGGGTTCCGGCGATCGCGGGGGCGAGGTCCGCGAGGCCCAGCATGGCATCCACGGCGAGCGAGGCGGTCGCGTGGGCGAGGGACATGCCGTGCCCGGTGAAGCCGCCCAGGAACCAGACCCGCGAGCCGGGTTGGATGGGCCCGGCGATGGGCCGTCCGTGCGGCGAGAAACCCATGACGCCGGACCACCGGCTGATGACCTGCTGGTCGGCCCCGAACATCGCTCGGGCGAACGACTCGAGGCCGTTCTGGATGGCGGGAGTGACAGCGTCCTCATAGGTTCGCTCGGCCTCGGCGAAGTGCTTGCGCCATCCGCCGATCACGAAGACGCCGGGCTCGACGGCGCGGAAGTACTCGGAGCCGTGATTCGCGTAGTAGGACATATCGAGGCGGACGCTTGGCGCGCGGAGCGTCAGCATCTGGCCTCGATTCGGGGCGACCCACAAGGCCGCCTCGGGAATCAGCAGGGGGGCATAGGCGTTGAAACATGCGATGACACGGTTGGCGCGCACGCGGCCGTCGGTGAGGGTGACCATGACTTCGCGCCCGGTTTCTTCGATCGCGATCGCTTCCTGATGCTCGATGATGGGCGCGTGCAGCTGCGATCGGAGCATCGCCAGGAGTTCGCAGGGATTGCAGACGGCGTCGTGCGGGTTGACCAGTCCGGCGCGCGCGAGGCCCGATCGCCAGACGGTGTCGGAACCGGACTCGATCCACGGCGCCTCGAACCCGTCTTCGAGCATCATCGAGCGGGCCTTTTGGAGTTCGCCTTGTTCTTCCTCGGTGAGCGCGAGCAGGCAGGAGGCGCGGGGTTGGTAGCTTTGGAGCCGCTCGGCGCCGCGCGACCGGAGCAGGAAGAGATTGTGCTCGGTGAGGCGCCAGAGGTCCCGTGTGATGTCGCGCCCCCAGGTGCGAACGCCCGCGGCGTAGTTGTCGGCGGCGCCGCGCATGAGGTAGCCCGCGTTGCGGGAGCTGGCGCCGGAGCCGACCGCGGCGCGATCGACGACGAGGGTGTCGACATGGTGAGCGCGGAGGGCGAGCGCGGCCGAGAGCCCGGCGACGCCCGCGCCGAGGACGAGCGTATCGCATCGGAGTTCGCCGAGCGTGTTGGTTCGTCGCCAATGGCTGATGGTCATGGGATGAGTCTATTGCGTGAAATGAAAGAACGCCCCGACGAAGAGCGTCGGGGCGTTCGGATCCGAGGGAGCGGACCTAGAGAGAGATGTCTTAGCCGAGGAGCTGGAGAGCGGCCTGCGGCTGAGAGTTCGCGAGACCCAGGATCTGCTGCGCCGAAGCGGAGAGGATCTGGTTGCGTGTGAGGTCGGCGGTCTCGAAGGCGAAGTCCGCGTCGCGGATGATCGACTCGGCCGCTGTGGTGTTCTCGAGGCCGATGTTGAGCGACCGGACGGTGGCGCCGATCGTGTTCTGCTGGAAGGCACCGAGTCGTCCGCGGAGCTGGCTCACCTCGCGGATGGCCTTCTCGACGACCTTCTGGGCGCCGGAGAGGTCGCCGTCGACCACATCGAGACCCTTGCCGGAGCTCAGATCGGAGAGGAACTTGACCTCGCCTTCGATGTCGGCCTGCCCGATGTTGCGGACCGCGACGTTGTCGATGCCCAGCGAGACCTTGCCGGCGATATCGACCTGCGCGGCGAGCTGGAAGCTCGCGCCGCCGCCGGTGATCGTGAAGGCGTCGATCGCGCCGAGCGTCTGGGCGTTGGCGGCCACGCCGGCGGTAGAGGAGAGGTCGACTTCGACATCGAGGAAGTCCGTGTTGATGCGTGCGATCGTGCCGTTGGTGGTGGCCACGATGCCGTTGATCGTCGCGCCGAGGTCCTGGCCGATGTCGGTGACCTTGTTGGCGGCGGCGGTGAAGGTCGAGAGGATCGTCGTGTTGGCGGTGTTGGTATCGGTCGCGGCGTACTGGTAGATGCCGACGTTGGCGCCTGCGATGGAGCCGTCGTCGCTGATCTTCACCGAGACGAACTCGTCCTCGCCGAACTCGACGGAGTCGATCCGCAGCCCGGTGCCGGAGTCCGTGGCGGAGACGCCCAGGACATCCTTGAAGGAGTTAACGGTATCGGCGATGGTCGAAAGGGCGGTGCCCGACGCGAACGAGAACTCACGGGACCCCTTGGTACCGGTGATCTCGATGACAAAGGTCGAGCCGGCGCCGAGGTCGATCGCGTTGGTCGCGGTCGAGAGGAACAGGCCGGCGCGCTGGGCGGACTGGGTGACGAGCACCTCGACGTTGCGTGTGTCGCCCTGATTGAGCTTGGCGCCGTTGATCTTGAAGGAAGAGACAGCGCCGCTCACGTCGGTCGCGGCGTAGCCGTAGTTGCCGTTGAGCAGCTTCGACCCCTGGAACGAGGTCGCGCTGGCGACGCGGTCGATGGTCTGGAGGATCGAGTCGATCTGGAGCTGATTCGCTTCCTTCTCC
>CALFMQ010000264.1 GCA_937879825.1 uncultured Phycisphaerales bacterium | reverse complement strand
CATTCGCCGATGTCGCCGGCGTCGATGAGGCCAAGGAAGAAGTCCAGGAAATCGTCCAGTTCCTCAAGAACCCCAAGAAGTTCATGAAACTCGGCGGCCGCATCCCACGCGGCGTCCTCCTTGTCGGCCCCCCCGGCTGCGGCAAGACCCTCCTCGCCAAAGCCATCGCCGGCGAGGCCGACGTCCCCTTCTTCACGATCTCCGGCTCCGACTTCGTCGAGATGTTCGTCGGCGTTGGTGCCTCGCGCGTCCGCGACCTCTTCAAGCAGGCCAAAGACTCGTCGCCCTGCATCATCTTCCTCGATGAAATCGACGCCGTCGGCCGCCGACGGGGCTCGGGATTCTCCTCCGGCGGCCACGACGAGCGCGAGCAGACCCTCAACGCCATCCTCGTCGAGATGGACGGCTTCGACTCCTCCGATCAGGTCATCGTCATCGCCGCCACCAACCGCGCCGATGTCCTCGACCCCGCGCTCACGCGCCCCGGACGCTTCGACCGCCAGGTCATCGTCACGCTCCCCGATGTGCAGGGCCGCTACGAAATCCTCAAGGTCCACGCCAAGAAGGTCCGCCTCTCCCCCGAGGTCGACATGCTTCGCATCGCGCGCCAGACGCCCATGTTCTCCGGCGCCGAACTCGAAGCCATCATCAACGAGGCCGCCATCATCGCGACCCTCGCCGACAAAGAGTTCGTCGAACAGGACGACCTCGAAGAGGCCCGCGACAAGGTCCGCTACGGCCGGTCGCGCAAGAGCCGCGTCATCGAAGAAAAGGAACGCGTCGCCACCGCCTATCACGAGGCGGGCCACGCCGTCGTGCAGATGCTCATGCCCGAGGCCGACCCCCTCCACAAGGTCACCATCATCCCGCGCGGCCAGGCCATGGGCGCCACGTTCTCGCTCCCCGAGAAGGACCGCTACGGCTACGGCCTCCGCTGGCTCAGCGCCACCATGCGCGTGATGTGCGGCGGACGCATCGCCGAGAAGCGCAAGACCGACGACATCTCCTCCGGCGCCTCCATGGACATCCAGCAGGTCACCGAACTCGCCCGCCACATGGTGCTCGAGTGGGGCATGAGCGACCGCCTCGGCTTCGTCCGCTATTCGGGTTCCGATACCCGCGAGTCATTCCTCCCCGAGCGCGAATACTCCGAAGAGACCGCGCGCATCATCGACGAGGAGATCCGCAAACTCGCCACCGATGCCTACGCCGACGCCGATCGACTCATCGAAGACAACTGGGACAAGGTCGTCGCCGTCGCCGAAGCGCTCCTCAAGCACGAAACGCTCAGCGTCGAAGAGGTCCGCCTCCTCATGCGGGGCGAGTCGCTCGATCGCCCAACCGTTTCCGACCTCATCGAGGCCGAAGCACGCAAGCAGAATCCCCCGCGCCAGCCCAAGCCGCGCACCGATTACGACAAGGGCATCGATCCCGGCATGCTCCCATCGCCCGCGTGATTGAACCTGTTCCCTCCCGCGCTGCCGGCGGGGGAAACAAGGAGGGGGCCTTTCCGTACAAGCGATGCGCGTGTCATCACTTCAAGTCTTCGAGCCTCCCCCGCACCTCCGCCGCGCTCAACCCATCAACGCGCACCGTCTTCTCGGCGCTCGATAGGCCCGCCACCACGCTCACATCCTTCTTGCTCACACCCAGCGCACCGGCGACTAACGCGCAGATCGCCTTATTCGCCTTCCCGCCCTCGGCCGCAGCCGATACCCGCACCTTGAGCCGGTCACCCAGCGCGCCCGATATCTCGTCGCGCGACGCGCCGGGCACCGCCTTCACGGCGATCAGCGCACACCCCGTTTCATCATCGTTCACGCGGATCGTCGTCAAGGCGTCAATCATATGAAAGAGTGGGGGGAGGTGGGGGGGCTGTTCGGGTTGACTCGCACTTTTTGCCCCGCTTCCATCTACCTGACGCGAATCACCCCCGAACGCTGAGCCGATTCCGATATCGTCAGGTCGTCCGGTGTGGGGAGATAGCGGGGGGGTGGAGAGTTGGATGGAGAGCCGCACATGAACACCAGATACCTCGCCGCGCTCGCCTGCGCGATGCTCATCGGCGCATTCACGCCGGCCGCCCGTGCCATCAACGAGGACCAGGTCCTCCTTCTTTACAACTCCCAGAACGCCGACTCCCTCGCGGTCCGCAATATGTATGTCGCGCTCTACCCAGGCGTCCGCCAGTTCGATTTCAACGACGCCACCATCCCCACGCAGTTCTGCACACGCTTCGAATACAACTCCAAAATCCGGCTCCCGCTCCTCAACTTCATCAACGGCGTCTCGGCGCCGTTCCAGGACATCTCCTCCGATGTCGTCGTCTTCCTCACCACGCGCGGCCTCCCCACCCGCATCAACGGCGGCGCCGAGTTCTCCCTCGCAACATCATTCTCAAGCGTCGAGTCCGAACTCACACTCATCCAGCAGGACCTCGAAGTCGCCGGCAACACCGCGCTCCCGTTCCGATACAACGGCGTCATCGACAACCCATACCACCTCAATAACACCGTCCCGGTGACCAACTTCACCCGCGCCAACATCAAGCAGCCCAAGAACTTCACCATCGTCGGCCCCACCGGCGGCGAACACTGGTACATCACAAACCTCACCAGCGGCGACTTCTATCTCACGTGCCGCCTCGACGCCCAGCCCTACGGCACGACAACCGCGCTCCAGAACATCCAGGCGCTCCTCAACCGATCCCAGCACCTCGTCGTCTCCAAGTGCATGGTCCAGTGCCTCTTCGACGAGTACCAACCAGGCGCCAATCAACTGGACGACGACGACCTCCCGCCAAGATTCCCCCTCCGCGACGACTTCGAGAAGGCCACGCAGTTCCTCACCAACCAGGGCTACGCCGTCACGCACGATCAGACCACAAACTTCATCACCGGCACAGAACTCCCGGACAACCGACCCATCCTCGTTCTCGGGTCATACGGCGAGAACCACGACATCGCGTCCGGCGCCGAAAACGCTCCCGGCGACGGCGAATACCTCGACACCTACACCTTCGACTCCGCCGCGATCTTCGTCTCCTACGAGTCGTTCAACGCGCACGACATCGCCGGGCAATCCGGCTCGGATCACGAACAGGTCACCGACTTCATCGCGCGGGGCGGCTCCTTCACCGTCGGCCATGTCGCCGAGCCCTTCACCGTCTTCGTCGCCGACGCCGAATACCTCGCACGCGCGCTGTATCTGAACGGGCGCACCTTCGCCGAGGCCGCATGGATCGCGACCCCCGCCCTCTCCATCACCAATGTCCCCATCGGCGATCCTCTCGCGACCGTCACCGTCGTCGATACCTTCCTCGCCGATGTCGTCGAGAACGGGTCCGTCGATGTCGACGACCTCAACGCCATCCTCTCCAGCTGGCAGGTGAATGTGGGAGTGGGCGACCGGCTCGACGTCGCCAACAACGACGGAGTGATCAACGTCGATGACCTCAATGTCATCCTCGCCGCGTGGCAGGTCTCCTGCCCGTAACGAAAGAACGGGCGCCCCGGATGCGGGACGCCCGTCGATCGCAATCGCTCCGACCATCAGCTAACGGCTAGCGCCGGCGCCGTGAAATGAACACCGCTCCGCCGAGCAATCCCGCGGCACCGAACCCCGGTGTCGGCACCGCCTGCAGATTGTTCGCGAACACCCACTCGGCCACGTCGTAGCCGAGGATGTTCCCGTCCAGAGAGTCAAAGTAATAGTGCACGCCCAGATAGACGCGGCTCATCGCGTTCTCCCACGCCGCATCGGAGAAGGAGTCGAATGAACGCATGAGCCCGGGGTCATACCCAAGGCCCGGATTCACGCCGAACTCATCGCTCCCGATCGAGAACGCATAGTTGTCGCCGAACAGGGCCGCCATGATCCCCGCGTGCGCAGCGCCCATCGTCGCATGCCCCGACACATACGCCGGGAACGGGGGCGTAAAGTCATTCAGTGGCAGCCAATCCTCAACCGGTGTCGTGTTCGGATTGCCGTCATCATAGGTCTCGCGAATCGCATCGATCGGTCGCCACAAGTCAATCGGTGTGTTGTATTTCGCATCCCAGGCCGCAATGCACGCGTCGCCCATCGCCATGTTCACGAGCGCAAACATCCGCGCATTGCTCGAAAGCGAAAGCCCCTCCTGACCCGAGACGACCTTGCTGATCTCGACCAGCTGGCCCGGCGGCTTGGAGGTCCCGTCGCGATCATTCGCCCAGAACCACGCGATCTCCGTCTGCTCCGCGGTGCGCGAGGCGCTATCCCGCGAACCGAGGTCCTTCACACCGGGAATGCCCGGTCCGCCGTTGATGTTCTGCGTGTACTCATCGCTCTGGAGCAGGTTCGACATCGACCCGTAATCCGTTAACCGCGTCGGACGGAACTGCGACCCGCTCTGCATGCCCCACGGCGTCACGTTCCCCCAGTGCGGGCTGAACGCCGGGACGTTGGGCCCGTCGGGCGTCACCGCAAAGTCGCCCGCATGCCCGCCGTAGGAATACGACGGATCCGCGTCCCACCCGTCATTCTGGCGGTACGTCTGCAACGCGCCGGCGACCGCATATCCATGGTTAATACCCGCCGTCTTGGCCGGCCCATCCGGAATCGAAGACAAACTCGCCAGATACTGACTCTCGATGATCGCCACGGACGCGGGATTGCTCGAGTGCAGCGGAAGCATCGAGTAGTACGCCGCAGCCGCGGCCGCCGCCTCACGCGATGTCCCCGCCGCCGGCACCGGCAAGCCGGGCGTGTAGGGCTTGAACGAACTCGAGTAGTTGTTCACCGCGTCGATCGAGTTGATCGCGTCGTACATCGCCAGACTCATCATCGGCCCGCCGCGCGAAACCGGGCACGGTGCGCCGCCCGTCACGCGAATGACATCCTGATACGCCGACTGCCAGTCCGTCACCACATCTCCGTACGCCGATCCAGATAGCGCCACCAGCGCGCAGACGGACAGCGCAACACGCCCAATAGACCCGTGCATAACTCGATCTCCATATGTCCCTCGGACGCGATCCTGCCTCACGAGTTGCCGGAATCGCGCCGCTTGTGCTCCTGCGAGAATAATCCGGAACAAGCAAAAGTCGAATCAATTAATCCGCCGCGTAGTTGAATTCATCCCGCCCCGACAGCGCGTAGCGGCACCCCCTTACCGAACCGCTGCCGATCGCCCGGACTCAGCCCTCATCCGCCGATCGAATGCTGCGCATCCTCGATGATCGCATCCGCGTCCGCGCGCGTCGGCGCCTCCACGATCAGCCGCAGAATCGGCTCCGTGTTGCTGGCCCGAACATGAAGCCACGCCGAACCGCCGCCCGAGGGCGACTCAAAGTCAACCCGAAGCCCGTCCTGCGTGTCACGCTCCGCATCCGGGAACGCATCGTTCACCCGCTCGATCGCGCGCTCCGCGAGCCCCGGCTTGAGAACCACCTTCCGCTTCACCATCGCGTACGCCGGAATCGCGTCCACCAACTCCCGCACGCTCCGGCCCGTCCGGGCCATCAGCCCCAGCACAAGACCCGCAGCACCCACGCTGTCTCGAATCGAAACCACATCGGGCCACACCACGCCCCCGTTCCCCTCGCCGCCGAGCACACACCCGTGCTCCCGCATCCCCATCACCACATTCGCCTCGCCGACCGCCGTCCGCACCACCCGCGCGCCGTACTCGCTCGCCACATCATCGATCATCCGGCTCGTCGACAAGTTCGCGGCCAATCGTGCCCCCTTGGCGCGGCCCCCCATCGACCCCAGCAACGACATCGCGCTCAGCGCCAGCGTGAACTCCTCCCCGATATACCGCCCGCTCCCGTCGATGATCGCCAGCCGATCCGCGTCCGGATCCTGCGCCAGCCCGATGTCCGCCTTCGCCGCGCCAACCTTCTCGCACAAATCCGTCAGGTGTTCCGCCGTCGGCTCGGGCATATGCGGGAAAACACCATCCCCACTCTTGTTCAGGTGCGTCACCCTGCAGTTCAGCGCTTCGAGCAGCCGCGCCATCACCCGCGCCCCCGAGCAGTTCACCGAGTCCACCACCACCTTGAACCGGGCGCCCCGCGCCTTCTCGGCAACACCGATCCTCTCAAGCGCCGTCAGAACGCGGTCCACATGCCGATCCACCGCCGTCCCGTCCCGCCGCTCATCCCCGTACCGATCGTGCCCCACCACACGCGCAAGGCCGTTCCGAAACCGCTCGAGCAGCACGCCCGCATCCGCGGGGCTCGGCGCACGCCCCTCCGCCGTGATCGGCTTGAGCCCGTTCCACTCCGCCGGGTTGTGACTCGCCGTCACCACCAATCCGCCGTCCGCCCGCAACTCCCCGACCATCAACCCCACGGTCGGCGTCGTCACCACACCCAGGTCCATCACATCGCACCCGCCCGCCCGAAGCGACGAGACAACCAGGTCCCGAATCAACTGGCCCCCGGCGCGCCCGTCACGCCCCAGAACGATCGTCGGCCGAGCAGCACCCGTCGTCTCGCTCACCCACCCCGCGAACGCGCCGACATAGCGCACAACCACGTCCGGTGTGAGCGAACCGCCCACCGTCCCGCGCAACCCGCTCACCGACGCCATCAGCGTCGGCTTCTGTTGTTCACTCGTTCCCATCGCCCCCGATGATACCCGCCCCGCACACTCACGCGGCCATCGCGTAATCAGACGCGCGCACAACACGCACCCGGCCGTCCTCGCGAAGGTCGATCAGGCGCTCCCCTGTCCCGCCCCGAACGCGCACCATCGGCCGGTCCACGCTCGACCGATCCACGCATACGACAACGCCCGTCTCGCCCGTCGAGAGCACGACGCCCGTCCCCACCGGGAACAGCCCCGCCGCGCAAACGAGCGCATGAACCGCGCGCCGATCAAGCGTCCCCACCGAGCCCAACGCGATGATCTCGGCCATCGCGTCGTAAGGCCGCTTCGCCGGCTTGTGCACCCGCGGGTGCGTCGCCGCAGCATAGGCGTCAGCCACCGCCACCACGCGAGACACATCGTCCAGCCGATCCCCGCGCAGCCCCCGCGGATACCCCGACCCGTCAAGCCGCTCGTGATGCCGATGCGCCGAACGAATAACCGCCTCCGGCAACCCCTCGATCCGTGTGAGCAGCGCCGTGCCCGTCCACACATGCCGGCGCGCCGCGTGCAACTCCGCGTCATCCAGCGCCCGCGAGGTCTTGCGAATCCGATCCGGCACCAGCATCATCCCCACATCCGAGAGCAACCCCGCGAGCCCCGCGTTCATCACCGCGCGCTGCGGCCACTCAAGGTGCGAGGCGATCGCCACACTCAACGCCGCCGCCGTAAACGCGTGCTCCGGCAGGTAGTCCTCCATCGGACGGCCGTGCAGCGCCAACTGCGCAAACCGTTCCGGATACCGGTCGAACAAGTCGATCAGTCCCCCGACGATCGACTCGCACGAGCCCACCCCCACCGGCTCCATCGCAACGACGCGGTCCAGCAGCACCGCGATCTTCTCGATTCGCTCGCCCCGGAGACGCATCAACTCACTCGCCGCCGGCCAACCCCGCCCGTCCGAAGACTCGATCCCATGCCCGCCCGTCTGCCGCATCACGCGGCCCGGAATGAGCGACCAGAGCCGCTCGCGCCTCCAGACAACATCCTCCGCCACTTTCAGAATCGCCGCGCGACGACGCGCATGCTCAAACTGCAACGGCATCTCGTAGCCCGAGTGTCCCGTCAGCCCGCGCGCATCCTCGTACACGACGCCCCCCGCCTGCTTCGGCTCAACAAGCCCCTTCGTCCGCTTCTCCAGCACACCCGCCGCCGACAACTCCCCGACCGTCCGCGCCATGTAGATCGATCCGGCCGCCAGACGCCGGAGCCGACGCGCGCCGTCCCTGGTCAACTCGATCCCCGCGCCCAGCAGCTTCGTCCCGCGCTTGGAATACAACGGCAGCGGGAATACCTGTCCGGCTTGAAGCGTCTTCGGATCAATGGGTCGCATAGGCGGTTCTCCGAATCGCCTATCGGGCCGACCCAGAACCGACTTCACCCCATAATCCAACTTTCTCCACGCTGGCCCCACAACCCCCGTCCACATAACCTCCCCCCATGTACGAACTCACCATCGACGCACGCTTCTCCGCCGCACACGCCATCCGCATCAACGGCGTCCCCGAACCGACCCACGGCCACGACTGGCTCGCAACCGTCTGCATCGCCGGCCGGACCCTCGACGAGAACGACCTCCTCATGGACTTCCACACCATCGAGGATGCCCTCAAGGAATGCGTCGCCAGGTTCCACAACCGGAATCTCAACGAGGTCCCCCCATTCGACAAAGCCAACCCCACCGCCGAACGAGTCGCCGAGCACATTGGCAACACCATCCAGCCCATCCTTGCTGGCGATGTGAAACTCCTCTGGGCGCGCGTCACCGAAGCGCCGGGTTGCACCGCGACATGGAAGCCGTAACTACTTCCCCGCCCCCCCGACCTTCGCCCACGAGTCCTTGAGCGACACCGTCCGGTTGAAGACCGGCTCCCCGGGCGCGCTGTCCTCATCCACGCAGAAATACCCCAGCCGCTCGAACTGGAACCGCTCCCCGATGCGCGCCTCCCCGAGCGCCTTCTCCAACTTCGCGCCGGCGATCACCTCGAGCGACCCCGGATTCAGCGCATCAAGATGCGTCCAACCCTCCGGCGCATCCTTGGGCGCACGATTCGGGTCCTCCACCGAATACAACCGGTCGTACAGCCGTACCTCCGCGCTCACGCACTCGCTCGCGCTCACCCAGTGCAGCGTCCCCTTCACCTTCCGCCCATCCGGCGCATCGCCGCCGCGCGTCGCCGGGTCATAAGTGCACCGCAGCTCCACGATTTCGCCGCCCGGATCCTTCACCACACCCGTGCACGTCACGAAATACGCGTACCGAAGCCGCACCTCGACCCCCGGCGCCAGCCGGAAGAACTTCTTGGGCGGGTCCTCCATGAAGTCCTCGCGCTCGATGAACAACTCCCGGCTGAACGCGACCTCCCGAGTCCCCGCGCTCGCGTCCTCAGGATTGTTCACCGCGTCCAGGTGCTCAATCTGACCCTCCGGGTAGTTCTCGATCACCACCTTGAGCGGCCGCAGCACCGCCATCCTTCGCGGCGCACTCTTATTCAACTCATCCCGAATCGCGTTCTCCAACCGACCCATGTCGATCACCGAGTCCGTCCGCGTCACACCCGCGTCCTCCCAGAACGCCCGGATGCTCGACGCCGTAAACCCGCGCCTTCTCAGCCCCGCCACCGTCGGCATCCGCGGGTCGTCCCACCCGCGCACATGCTTCCCCTTCACCAACTCGATGAACTTCCGCTTGCTCATCACCGTGTAGTTCAGGTTCCCCCGCGCAAACTCGATCTGCTGCGGGTGATGAATCCGCTCGCCCGCGCTCCGACCCTCGTTGATCGAGTCGATGAACCAGTCATACAGCGGCCGATGATTCTCGAACTCGAGCGTGCAGATCGAATGCGTGATCCCCTCGATCGAGTCCTCGATCCCGTGCGCCCAGTCGTACATCGGGTAGATGCACCACTCCGTCCCCGTGTTGTGGTGCGCCACCCGCATGATCCGGTACATCACCGGGTCACGCAGATTGAAGTTGGGCGACGCCAGATCAATCTTCGCGCGAAGCGTCATCGACCCGTCCGCGTGCTTGCCGTCCTTCATCTCCTCGAGCAGCCGCAACGACTCCTCGACCGGGCGATCCCGGAACGGCGAGGTCGCCGGCACCTTGGGCGTCCCCCGACGCTTGCTCACCTCCTCGCCCGACAACTCGCACACATACGCCTTGCCCTTCCTCACCAGCTCCACCGCGAAGCCGTACATCGCGCCGAAATAGTCCGACGCCCAGAACACGCCGCCGCCGGTGGGGGGGCAGTCAAAGTCCGCGCCGAGCCACTTCACATCCCGCTTGATCGACTCGACAAACTCCATCTCCTCCTTCGCCGGATTGGTGTCGTCGAACCGCAGGTTGAAGGTCCCGCCGTACTTCTTCGCCAGCGACCAGTTCAGGTTGATCGACTTCGCGTGCCCCACATGCAGATACCCGTTGGGCTCCGGCGGGAACCGCGTGTGCACGCGACCGCCCCAACGACCGCTCTCGTTGTCGCGCTCGACAATCTCATCCAGAAAGTGCCGCGGACGGGGAACTACCGACTCGACTTCGCTCATCTCACGCTCTCATTCGTTCGTTCGACCGGATCAACGCGCCAATCCTACACCGACTCCACGCACCGCTTGATCCGCGCGAGCGTTCCCCGCTTTCCCACCGCCGCCAGCGTCACGCCCAGCGGCGGGCTCACCGTCGTCCCCGTGATCGCCACGCGGATCGGCTGCGCGATCTTGCCCATCCCGATCCCCTTCGCCTCGCAATACCCCTTCACCGACGCCTCGATCGCCTCCGGCTCGAACCGCTCCAGCCCCTCCAGCGTCGCGCGGAAATCCCCGAGCAACTCCAACCCGCTCGGCTCACCCTTCCGCAGCACCTTCTCCACCGCCTTCTCATCAAACTCGATCGCCTCGTCGTCGAGAAACACGAACCCGATCACGCCCCGCGCCTCCGCGAAGGTCTTCACACGCGGCTTCACGGCCCCAGCCAGCATCGCCATGTCCCCGGCGCTCAGCCGCGCCGCCGTCTCCGGCTCATACCGCTCGCACCAGGCCCGCCACGACGCCGCAAACGCCTCATCGCTCATCGCGCCCAGCGCATCGGCGTTGAAGCTCGCCAGCTTCGCGCGATCGAATCGCGAGTTGCTCTTGCCGATCCGAGCAATATCAAAATCCCGCGCGAGAAAATCCATGTCGAACTTCTCGCGATCGCTCCCGTCGTCATTTTTGCTGGGCGTCCAACCGAGCAGCGCGATGAAGTTCGCCACCACGCCCGGCAGATATCCCGCGCGCCGGAAATCGCTCACGCTCACCTCGGGCAGCGTCAGTCTCATCTCGTCCGCCAGCGCCTCGAGCTGCGTGTGCTCCAGTTGCCGCGCCTTGTCGCCGAGCCACGCCGCGAACTCACCATCCGGAATCACTTGAGGAATCGGCGAAGTGCCCATCCCCGCCTCCTTCACCGCCGCCCGCGCCGTCTGATCCCGCTCGCGCTTGCTCATCTTCCCGCCCTTGTCATTGAAAATCAGCGGCATGTGCGCGTACGCCGGTGTGCGATACCCCAGCACACGCTGCAGCATCACATGCTTGGGCGTGTTCATCAGATGCTCCTGCCCCCGCAGCACATGCGTCACCCCCATCTTCTCGTCATCCACGACCACGGCGAAGTGATAGGTCGGATACCCGTCCGCCTTGCGGATCACCAAGTCGTCCACCTCACCCGCGCCGAACGACACCTCACCTAGCACCTCATCGACCACAGTCACGCTCTGCTCTGGCGCGCGAAGCCGCACCACGCCCGGCTCCCGCGCCGCCCGCGCCCGCTGCTCGCCCAGACTCGGGATCTCCCCGTCCGCCGGATGAAACCGGAAGTTCTCCTTCTTCGCCTGCGCCTCCTTGCGCATCGCATCCAGTTGTTCGCTGCTCGTGAAGTCGTAGTACGCCTTCCCCGACTCCAGCAGCCGCTCGATCTCCGCGTTGTAGATATCCAGCCGCGCGCTCTGCTCGAACGGCGCCACCCCACGCGGATCGCCCCCGATCGTCCGCCCCTCAAACTCCAGCGTCGGCCCCTCGTCCCAGTCGATGCCCATCCACGCCAGGTCGCGCAGAATCGCCTCCGCCGACGCCTCCGAAGACCGCGCCCGATCCGTGTCCTCCAGCCGCAGCAGGAAATGCCCGCCCATCCGCCGCGCAAACGCCCAGCAGAACAGCGCCGTCCGCGCCCCGCCGATATGCAGATTCCCCGTGGGCGACGGCGCGAATCGCGTCACAACGTCAACATGCTTGGTCATACGATGAAGGTACCACCACCCGCATCGCCTTGTCCCGCCGTGTTAGAGTGAACCGATGGACCTGCTCTGGTGGGAAGAACTCCTCAGACTCCTCATCGCCGGAGCGCTCGGCGCCGCCATCGGACTCGATCGCGAACGCAAGAACCGCCCCGCGGGCCTCCGCACCATGACCCTCGTCTCCATGGGCGCCGCCGCCTTCGTCCTCATGGGCATCCACACCATGGCCCATGTCGACAACCTCGACATCTCCCGAATCCTCCAGGGCATCGCCACCGGAGTCGGCTTCATCGGCGCCGGTGTCATCATCCAGAGCGGCGCCAAAGTCCACGGCGTCACCACCGCCGCCGCCGTGTGGGTCGCCGCGGCCATCGGCTCCTCCGTCGCGGTCGGCGCCTACGCGCTCGCCGCGCTCATCGCCGCCCTCACCATCATCATCCTCTGGCCCATGAAAGCCGTCGTCGAAGACCAGATGCAGGAACAATCCGACACCGGCGCCAGCTGATAACCTAGGACCCCCTTCAAACCAACCTCAACGGAGCGATCCATGCCCCTCATCGTCACCGGCACCATCGGCATCGACACCATCCACACGCCCGACGCCGTCGCCGAAAAAGTCCTGGGCGGCTCGTGCACCTACTTCGCCGCCGCCGCCTCCTTCTTCACGCAGGTCCGCCTCGTCGCCGCCGCCGGTGGCGACTTCCACGACGACTACCGCGCCGTCTTCGCCAAGTTCCCCAATGTCTGCGTCGAGGGGCTCGAGATCCGCCCCGCCTCCAAAACCTTCGCGTGGGGCGGCAAGTACTTCGACAACTGGAACCAGCGCGAAACCCTCTTCACCGAACTG
>CALFMQ010000263.1 GCA_937879825.1 uncultured Phycisphaerales bacterium | reverse complement strand
GGCCTGCTTTCATACCTGTACTCGCTGAGAACTCAGCGACGGCGACGCTTGGCCGCCAGGCCGGCCACACCGAAGAGAGCGACCGCACCCGGAGTCGGGATGTAGGTTTCCTTCAATGTGAAGACCTTATTCTGACCGGGGGTCAGATTCACATGCATCCACAACTGGCCGTCGGAAGCGCCCGAGCCGGGGAACCAAGTGGTCCCGTTCATCACGGTGCCGCCGCCGATGTTGAGCTGCATGTTGTCCGGCGTAAAGGACGCGGTGGTGAAGGGGCTGATCGAGAAACCGATCGGGCCCGCGCCACCGGAGCCGGCCGTGGCAACCGGATCGAAGGCGACATCGCCGCCGTCGATCAGCTGCATGCGGAACGCGCTCCAGTCCACGCCGGAGTTGTTGGTGATGATCTCGTCGTTGATCACGATATTCGACACCGCGTTGGGGTCGATCTGCGTGAACACGATCGGGACCGCATTGAAGGCGCCGGTGTACTCGATCGATTTCTCGATGAATACAGCGTCACCCGCTACTCCGTCGCTGACGATCTGCACCAGACCGTCAAATGACGAGTCCCACGACGCCTGCCACCCGCCGCCGATGTTGACAACGCCCGCTTGGGCCGTGCCAACGGCTGCGAGAAGCAGAGCGGGGACTCCCACTCGAACTACTCTCATTGTGTTCTCCCTTTCCTCCATACTCCCACTCAACGAGCAGGAGCCCGACAACCCTGACGTCAAGGGTTGGCAGGACGTGTCTTCTCTTTCCCTCAACCGCGGCCATGGCGGACCCTTCTATTATGGGGGCTCAATTCTGCCGCTACAAACACAAATCGACGAATATTTTCCCTAACATCTACCTTTACATGTCTCGGGTATAACCGGATTCTTGGGGGATCCTGGCTGATCCGAAACCCTTTGGGAGTCATGCGCCATGGCCGTATCAAAGCGCCTAAGTTCTTTCGGCACAACGATCTTTGCCGAAATGAGCCGCCTGGCGGTTGAGCACGGGGCCGTCAATCTGGGTCAGGGCTTCCCGGATTTCGAAGGGCCGGATTGGCTCAAGGATGCGGCATCCAGAGCCCTCCGGGACCACCCCAATCAATACGCGCCGACCGGAGGCCTTCCCGCCCTTGCCGCGGCCATTGCCGACAGGTGGGCCTCAAGGACCGCCGTCCGCCCCGATCCCGCCACCCAGGTCACCGTGACCTGCGGGTGCACCGAGGGAATCGCCGCCGCGATGATCGGGCTGCTGAACCCCGGTGACGAGGTCGTCCTTTTCGAGCCCTACTACGACTCCTACCGCGCCTGTATCGCGATGGCCGACGCGATCCCCCGCTTCGTCCCGCTCAGGGCTCCGGGCTTCGTCTTTGACCCCGAAGAACTCCGGGGCGCGTTCTCCGGCCGCACCCGGGCGGTGCTCATCAACACGCCACACAATCCGACCGGGCGCGTCCTAGCACGCGAAGAACTCTCGCTCATCGCCGAGTTGTGCATCGAGCACGACTGCATCGCGATCGCGGATGAGGTTTACGAGGAACTCATCTTTGACGGCCGGGAGCACGTGTCGATCGCCACCCTGCCGGGCATGGTAGACCGTTCGATCACGCTGTCTTCGCTCGGCAAGACCTTCTCCGTTACCGGGTGGAAGATCGGTTGGTCCGTCGCATCGCCCGATCTGACACGGGCCGTCCGCGCTGCGCACCAGTTCCTGACGTTCGCGATCGCGACGCCGCTGCAGCATGCCGCCGCCGCTGCGCTGCGTGCCCCCGACTCGTACTTCACCGACCTCCGCGCGTCGTACACGCGGAATCGAGACTTGCTGTGCGATGCGCTCGCTGGGCTCGGTTTCCGCCTTACGCGCCCGGAGGGGACCTACTTCGTGCTCGCCGACCACACGCCGTTCGGCTTCGAGCGTGATACCGACTTCTGCAAGCACCTCATCGAGAAGGTGGGCGTCGCGGCCATCCCGCCGAGTTTCTTCTACGAGCACCGCGACCTCGGCGCACCGCTTGTCCGATTCGCGTTCTGCAAGCGCGATGAAACGCTCCACGATGCGATCACGCGCCTGGCGAAGCTCCGCGCCAAATAAAGGAACCCCGCCGATCGCTCGGCGGGGTTCGTGCCATATCCATTTTCATAGGAGTGGCTGCGCGGACTGCGCTTTCGCAGCCCCGTCGGACTGCTTACTTGCGCAGCCCCTTCATACAGTCATAGTGCGTCACTGGATCACCTCCTTCTAGATCAAGACCCCCGGCGATCGGGCTGACAACCCTCCGCCGGCCTGACCATCCCCGGGCCGTCACCCGGGGCTCATCGCGCGATCCGCGAAGGTGAACTGCGCGAACCGCTCGGCCGCATCGTTGCCCGGAGGGGCGGTCGCGGGGTTTTCCCGCGCGCCGACCGGGGCGGTGCGACTCTGGAAGTATCGGCCCCCCGCCCTCCAAGTCAACAGAGAAATC
>CALFMQ010000262.1 GCA_937879825.1 uncultured Phycisphaerales bacterium | reverse complement strand
CGCGGTCCCGTGGCCGGGCGGCCTGATTCGGCTCTACCCGGAGCGGGCCTTCGAGGCGCGGGCCGCCTCGGGCGAGCTGACGCTCACCCCGAACGAGGACGAGGCGGAGCTCCAGGCGACGCTCTTCGGGCTCTCGGCCCGGATCGAGATGGACTCGGCGGGGCGGATTCGCCTCCCGGAAGAAATGTTGACGCTAGTTGGTCTCGGGACGGAGGTCGTGCTCGTCGGCGCGGGCGATCGTCTGGAAATCCGGGACCGTTCACAGTGGGGCAAAACGCGCGGCGATCGCTTGGCGCAGCTGCCTGAGTTGATGGCAAGGATCTCGGCCCGCAAGGGCCACAAGCCGCCGACGGCATGAGGAGAGAGAGACCCGGTGCAGCACCACCGCGCCGGGCCGGAGTGAGAGAGATGGGTGGGCGGGGTTGGGGAAGAGAGAGCTCGGCGCGGCCCTAACCGGCGGCGACGAGATTGACTACGGGAAGCCGGGCCATAGGACGGCCCGTCAACAGCAATGAGCAAGGCGACGGGACATGGAAGGCCCCGATGCCAGAGTGCGATGGACGCGAAAGGACTCGCGCCGATTGATCCGATCAACAGCCCGACCCCGATGCACGGACTGCTAGGGGCCGCGTCAGGTGAGTGATCCCTGGGGACCGTTGATCGGATGAGTCGGGCCGGAGCATGGCTCAACAAAAGTGCCGGTCGGTCGAGCAGGCCGACCGGGACCTTCGGCGGCCAGTTTCACTTCATCTTCGGGGCTATCCTCGTCCCCACCACCGCACGACACCCGGCTCAGACCGGGTGTCGTTGTGTTTGGGCGCTCATTCGAAGTTCGGCCGGTCGGCCGCCGACCAATCGAAGTTCGCCACAAGCGTGTGGTGCGCCCCCGACGGCGGGAACCGGAGTTCGATCGAGCCGCGCAGCTCGTGCCGCGCAAATCCCCGGATGAGTTCGGTCCCCAGCCCCGGCAGCGGCTCCCGCGGAATGGTCGGCCCGCCCGTCTCGCGCCAGTCGAGGGTCAGGACCGAGTGGTCCTTCGTCCGCTGGATGTCCCAGGAGATAGAAACCCGCCCGCTCGGGCTGTCCAGCGCCCCGTGCCGCAGACTATTGGAAAAGAGTTCCTGGAACAGCATGCCCGTCGCGGTCGCAAGGCCGGGCGGGATCGCGACCCGCGGCCCGTTGGCGACAACCTCGCCGTTCGTGTGCGTCGGGATGAGCGAGGAAATCACGGCATCGAGGTCGATCGATTGCCACTCCCGCGAACTCAGCAGCGAATGCACACGCGTCATACCCCGGACGCGCAACGAAATGGCGTCGGCGAACTGATCCACCGATTGCTCGCGTTCGCGCGAAAGGTCGATCAGCGAGAGCAGGCCCGCCATCGAGTTCTTGACCCGGTGATTGAGTTCACGCAGGAGGTCCGTCTGGCGGTCGAGCGCCCGGCTGAGCGACCGCTCGGCGTGCACCCGGTCCGAGATGTCGGTCGTCACGAGGAACAGCCCCCTCGTATTGCCCGATGGGTCGGTGTCCGGCG
This sequence comes from uncultured Phycisphaerales bacterium, assembly GCA_937879825.1. Lineage (GTDB taxonomy): Bacteria > Planctomycetota > Phycisphaerae > Phycisphaerales > UBA1924 > JACKHC01. The sequence continues at coordinate 3,200 of CALFMQ010000262.1, read as the reverse complement.
TGAGACTGGTCCGCACATGCGTGATACCGCCGAGGCGGCCGTCAACAATGTTCGACTCGAACTGCACCGCCTCCCCGCGCATCGCCCGAGCCGCAAACTGCTGAATCCGCTCCCATCCAGACTCGCCCACGAGTTCGCTCATGTGGCGCCCGGTGATCTGCGATCGCGGCTTGTTGTGCCACTTCTCATACGTCGCATTATTGAACTGGTAGATGAACCGGTCATCGAGATAGCCGATCTGCACAGGGATCGCGTCGGTGACCCGTTGCAGCTGCGTCTTGATGTTGAGCGACTCGATCTCCGCCTGCTTCCGGCTCGTGACATCGAGCGCCACGCCGATCGTCCCGATGATCCGCCCACGTTCGTCATTCAGCGGCTCGACATGCACCTCGAACGAGCAACCCTGCCACTCGATCTCGTAGTTCTCCAGCGACCCCCCCACGGCCCGCAGGTGCGCCGCGATCGGCGCAAAGTCCCGATCGTCGGTCCCGAAGAACTCGAACAGCGACATCTCCACATTCTCGCCGGGGCGCTGCCCCAGTGCTTCAAGGCCGCGCCCATCGATGGAGGTGAATCGCAGGTCACGGTCGGTCGTCCAGATGATCGCGGGCATCTGCTCGATCATCAGCCGCAGGCGGTTCGCCTGCTCCGATCGCTGGTGCTCGGCCCGCTTCCGCTCGGTGACATCGAGCGCCACGCCGATGGTCCCCATGATCCGCCCGCGCTCATCCTCCAAGGGTTCGACGTGCACCTCAAGCGCGCGGCCCAGCAGCTCGCACTGGTAGTTCTCGTGCGATCCCGTCACGGCACGGAGATGCGCCGCCAGCGCCGGGTAGGTCCGATCCTCGGTGCCGTAGAACTCGAAGAGCGTCTTGCCGATCGAGTCCTCGGGGTTCAGCCCGATCACTCCGAGCGCGCGCCCCTCGATCGACGTGAATCGCAGGTCCAGATCGGTGGCCCACATGATCGCGGGCATCTGCTCGATCATCAGACGCAGCCGACTCGCCTGCTCCGAACGCTGCTGCTCCGCGCGGACGCGATCGGTAATGTCGAATGTCACCGAATACACACCCTGCACGTTCCCATAAGGGTCTCGGTCCGGCGTCAGCAGGCAGCGGACATTCGTGATGGGATTCGTTCGATCGAACGATGCCGACTCGAACAACACCGTCTCGCCCGCCAGCGCCCGGCGGAGGTACGGCTCGGCCACCGCGAACGCCTCATCGCCCACGAACTCCCGCACCTTGAGCCCGACGATCCGGTCCGGCGCCGTGCCATGCCACCGCTCGTACGTCGCGTTGGCGAATGTGTACCGATACTGCGCGTCGATCCGCGCGATCTTCACCGGCACCGCATCGGTGATGCGCTGCAGCAGCTCCCGCGCCCGCATCGACTCCAACTCCGCCCGTCTCCGTTCGGTGACATCCAGCCCCACACCGATCACGCCGACGATCTGCCCCGTCTCGCCGACCATGGGTTCGACATGGCAACCAAACGTTGCCCCCAGCGGCGACGTGAACTCGAACGTCGCCGACTCGCCCGCCAGAGCCCGCACGTGCGCTGCAAACGGGGGGAACTCCGGATCGTTCGTCTGGAGGTACTCCCCGAGGGGCATGCCGACGACCTGCGCGGGCACGAGCCCGAGGCCCTCCAGGCCGCGTCCCTCGCTCGATGTGAACCGGAGGTCCCGGTCGAGCGTCCACAGCACCGCCGGCAGCTGCTCGACCATCAGCCGGAGGTGATTGGCCTGCTCGGCGTACGCCTGCTCGGCGACCTTGTTCTCGGTGATGTCGATCAAAAAGCCGCAGATCTGCGCGACCTCGCCCCCGTGATGGTAGATCAGGGAGACGCTGTCGCGGATCCACACCACCCGCCCGTCGCGCGCGATCATCCGGTACTCAAAGTCGTGGCCCTTGCCGAGCTTGGTCTGCGTGAGACAGTAGTCGATGGCGCGCTCGCGGTCCTCCGGATGCAGGCGGCTCGCCCAGAACCCCGGGGCAAGCCATTCGCGCACCGAATACCCGAGCAGCCGCTCGGCGTGCGCGCTGACATAGGTGAAATCAAAGGTGTCGGGGCGGCCCTCCCACGCGACAACATTCAGGTTCTCGACCAGCCGCCTCCACCGCACCGAAGACCGTTCGGCGAGCGCCTCCGCTTCGCCCAGCGCGGTCCGGAGCCGCAGGTTCTCGATCGTCCGAGAGGCCAGATCGATGAAAGAACTCAGCGCCTTGAGCGAGTCCGGTGTCGGCCGCTTCCGGCTCGCCGGCGCATCGATCGCGACGCGGCCGATGATCGCGCCCCCGGTATCGCGGAGCGGCGCGTACGCGTGGTCGCGCGCCTTCCATTCGCTGTCCGGACCCTCCGCCGTCGGGATGACGATCCCCGAAAGGCCGAGCGACTCGACCGACTCCTCGGGGATGAAGTAGAAACGACCAACCAGGAACCGATCCCGCGCCCTGCCGAAAATAGCGCGCCTGGACGCTTCGTCGCCGCGAGCCGCGAGAATGCGCTTTCGGGTCGGTCCATCGACCCCGACGGTCTCCAACGCGACGGTCTGCAGCGCCTCGTCGTAGATCGAAACGATCACCGTCGCCCAGCCGGTCGAGGCGACACCCTCCGCCACGATCCGCGCCGCCTCAGACTCGTCGGCCGCGCTCTGCAGCCGCGTGGCCGCGTCGAGCAAAGACTCGACGAGGTGCTGATGGTGCTCGATCTCCGACAAACCGGCCATGCGTCTCCCTCGCGGGTGACCCCGCCCCCTCGGAGTCAACGGTGCTTGGACTCGAAATCCTTCATGAACTTCACCAACGCGCGGCACCCCTCAATCGGGAACGCGTTGTAGATCGAGGCGCGCATGCCGCCGATCGAGCGGTGACCGGCGATGGTCTTGAGACCCGCGTTCTCGGCCTGATCGATGAACACCTCATCCAGCTCGGGCTTGGCGCACTTGAAGGTGATGTTCATGAGCGAACGATCCTGCTTCTCGGCGTGGGGGATGAAGAACTTCGAGTTGTCGAGATAATCGTAGACGATCTTCGCCTTCTCCTTGTTGTACTCCTCGATCGCGCGAAGACCGCCGAAGTTCTTGATCCACTTGAAGCACTGCCCCATCAGATAGATCGCGAACGTATTGGGCGTGTTGGGGCGGCTCTCCTGGGCGGCCATCACCTTGTAATCGAGCATCGTCGCCAGCTTGCCCT
>CALFMQ010000261.1 GCA_937879825.1 uncultured Phycisphaerales bacterium | reverse complement strand
CATGAGGGAGAACAACATCCCCAGCGTCGAAGCCCACGCCGGCAGCGCGGTGTAGTGCAGGTGGTGCGGCCCCGCCCAGATGTAGATGAACACCAGGGACCAGAAGTGGATGATCGACAACCGGTACGAAAACACCGGCTTCTCCGCCGCCTTCGGCAGGAAATAGTACATCAACCCGAGGAAGGGAGTCGTCAGGAAGAAGGCCACCGCGTTGTGCCCGTACCACCACTGCACGAACGCGTCCTGCACGCCCGCGTACACCGGGTAACTCTGCGTCAGGCCCGCCGGGATCGCCAGCGAGTTGAACACGTGCAACACCGCGACCGTCACGATCGTCGCGATGTAGAACCACAGCGCCACATACAAGTGCCGCTCGCGACGCCGCAGGAGCGTCCCGAAGAAGTTCACACCGAAGAACCCGACCCACACCACCGCGATCGCGATGTCGATGGGCCAGATCAGTTCCGCGTACTCCTTGCCCTGTGTCAGGCCGAGCGGGAGCGTCAACGCGGCAGAAACGATGATCGCCTGCCAGCCCCAGAAGTGCAGATTGCTCAGCAGATCCGAGAACATCCGCGTCTTGCAAAGCCGCTGCGTCGAGTAGTACACGGCGCAGAAGATCGCATTGCCCGCGAACGCGAAGATCACCGCATTCGTGTGCAGCGGACGGAGCCGACCGAAACTCAACCACTCGATCGAGTAGATCGGCTCCAGCACCGGCTTCAGGAACGCGAACGGCCGGAACCCCGAGAGGGTCAGGTCGTGCGCCACCGGCGCTACCAGCTGAATCGCGACGATCAACCCCACAAGCATCCCCACGAATCCCCAGACCAGGGTCGCGAGCATGAACTTGCGGACGATCGCGTCGTCGTAACTGAACGACTCCAACCCCCGCGTCGTTCCCGATGCGCCGCCATGGGCGTCTGTTGCAAAAGCCATGAAGCGTGTCTCCGGTGCGTCAGGCCCGAGCGACCCCCACGGGCCGCCCAAATCAAGAGATGGTTATCGTTATTTATTCGGAGATATTTGTCAACATCTCTGGTGTTTTCCACAAATCGCCGATAACCTCTGGGCCACACACTGTCAGCGCACCGCAACCGCGAGAGGCATCCCCCATGTATGGAAAGCAGACCGAAACCGCCATCGCCGCGATGAGCCGGCTCGCCGAGGTCTACGACGGCGGCGTCACGCGGCTCTCGTCCTCCGACATCGCCGAGAGCCGTGGCCTCCAGAGACCCTTCGTCGCCAAAATCCTCACATCGCTCTCCCAGGCCGGGCTCGTCAGCGGCTCCCCCGGGCCGGGGGGCGGGTACACACTCGCACGCCATCCCAAGGAAATCACGGTCTTCGAGGTCTTCTCCCTATTCGAACGCGAGAACGACTCCGACCTCTGCCCCTTCGGCGGCGGCGTGTGCGGCGTCGGAGACCCCTGCGCCATCCACGAGAAACTCGTCCGCGTCAAGGATTGCATGGACGACATGCTCCACCGAACAACCTTCGATGCGTTCCGGATCGCGTTCCAGGTCGAGGGCCGGCGACCCACCTCACGCGCCGAGGCCCAGGCCATCGCCGGCAAGGCCCGGCAGAGCTTCCGCGCCCCAAGGCCCAAGAGAAAGAACTGAGTTATCCACAATCCGGCAGACGCACGTTCGACCCGCTATATTCAGGAAATAAAGACAAAGATATCGGCATCGCGTTCCCCAGGAACATCCGCCGATGAGCCAGATCAGTGTTTTCGACGACGGGCGCGGGCCACTCGTGAGACCCGCACCCGCCGCTTTCAAGAGTCCCAACTGCAATAGGAGCAAAGCAATGCTTCATCGAATCGCGACACGGACGCTCGTTCCGGCCGCCGTTCTTGCGTCCGCCGGATTGGCCCAGGCCGCCACAACCTCCACCGATGAGGTGCGCGCCATCGTCGCCGAGATGCTCGCCGACGCCGACACGCGGTCCAGCTTCCTCCAGTCCGGCGGCAACGCCGGTCACGACGGGAAGCACTTCTTCCTCTCCGACGCCTCCGACTCCTTCCACCTCGAGATCGACGGCCAGATTCAGTTCCGCTACCTCGCAACATTCGTTGATGACGACCCCGTCGTGAACTCCGACGACCTCGAGTCCGGGTTCACAACCAACCGCACTGAGCTCGGATTCTCCGGCCATGTGTTCGACAAGGAGTTCGTCTACCGCGTGTCCGGCGAGTTCATGAACTCCGGCGGCGGTTTCAATCTCGAAGACGCCTATGTCGGCCATGTCTTCGATAACGGACTGCTCCTCGTCTGGGGCCAGCTCCGGATGCCCGTGCTCTGGGAAGATGTCATGAACGACAAGTACGCCCAGGCCGTCGACATGTCAGTCGTCAACGCCGTCTTCCGTCAGGACCGCTCGCAGGGAATCTGGGTTCACTACTCCGCCGATGATTGGCGCGGCTGGTTCGGATTCTCCGACGGCATCCGCTCCGAAGACACCGATCTCTTCGGCGACGGCTCGGACTGGGCCCTCACACTCCGCGGCGAGTTCAAGTTCGCCGGCGATTGGTCGCAGTTCGATGACTTCACCTCGCCCCCCGGCTCGAACTGGGGCGTGAAGCTCGGCCTCGCAACCCACTGGCAGGACGGCCCCGAGAACAGCGCCATTTTCCCCGACACCACGCTCGGCGCCTACACCGCCGACCTCATGCTCGAGGGCGACGGCTGGAACTTCTTCGTCGCGGGCGTCGGTCTCCACACCGATCCCGACGGCGGCGACTCCTTCAATGACTGGGGCGTCGTCGCGCAGGGCGGCGTGTACATCCCCGACTCCGACTGGGAAGTCTTCGCCCGCTACGACGCCGTCATCCCCGATAGCGATCGCCCCGGCGACGACACCTTCAACACCCTCACCGCCGGCGTGAACTACTACATGCACGGCCACGCCGCCAAGTTCACCGCCGATATCCAGTGGTTCTTCGACGACACCGTCGGCAACGACCTCGTTTCGAGCGTCGCCACCGGCGCGGGCGGTTCCTACGGCAACCGAATCGGTTTGCTCCCGACCGCCGAAGAAGACGAGATCGCCATCCGTCTCCAGTTCCAGCTCCTCTTCTGAGGTTCGGCGTACTTACTAGTTAGGGGTTCCTTGCACCCGAAGTGAGTGTTCCGGTGCAGCGGGCCCATGGAGTTCCACGCTCCATGGGCCCGCGCCCATTTTTGACTCAACCCAACTCCGCCTTCAGATGCGATCGCAGCCCGTCAATGAACGCGCTGGCCAACCGCCCGATCGATCGCCCCTTCCGTGTCGCGACCGCGATCTCGCGCGACGGCCCGCCCCGATTGAACGGCAGATAGCGACGACCCTTGCTCCCATCACGCCTGGAGACAAGTTCCGGCACGATCGAAACACCAAGACCCATCCGGACAAACTCCAGCAGCGTCCCGATCTGCGTCATCCGACACGACACGATCCCCGCGACACGGCGGGACGAGCAGAACTCCGAGATCTGCCGCCCCAGACAGTGCATCTCGTGCAGCGTCACCGCCGCCTCGGTCCGCAGATCCGCCAGCGAAATCACGCCCGCATCGCACAGCGGGCTCTTCGAAGAAGCGACAACAACCAACCGCTCCCGCGCAACCACCCGCATCTCGATCAGCGGATGATCCACAGGCGTGCTCATCACCCCGATGTCGAGCGTCCCATCCGCGACACGCTCGATGAGGCGCTCGGTCAGGTCCTCGCGAATGTCCAGCTCGCATTCGGGGTACGCCCGCCGGAGCCCGGCGATCGCCCCGGGCAACATGTACGGCGCCATCGTCGGAATCGCCCCGATCGAGAGGCGGCCGCGCCCCGCGCCGACCTCCGCGAGCAACTCCGACTCGATCCCCCGCATCCGTTCCAGGATGTCCCGCGCGCGAGGCAGCAGCGCGTCCCCAGACTCAGTCAGCGACACACCCCGCCCTAGCCGATCAAAGAGCAACACACCGAGATGCTCCTCGATGCGCTGAATCTGCTGACTGACCGTCGGCTGCGACACGCCCAGCCGCACCGCCGCACGGCTGATCGATCCCGCCTCCGCCACGCCGACGAAATACCGCAGCTGCTGAATATCCATAGACAAAATCTATGGAAGCTATCGATCAAATGCCATTGCTGCCTATGTCTCGCACCCGTACCCTGAATGCCCGGCGGGACGAGGACCACGATTGTCCCGCTCGCCCTTTCCTTTGAGACCCAACTCCAATCCAG
>CALFMQ010000260.1 GCA_937879825.1 uncultured Phycisphaerales bacterium | reverse complement strand
ATTCGATCCGCCGCACAACGCGCACTTCCAACTCCCCGAACTCGTCCGCTCGCACCTCGCCCTCGATCACGTCCTCTGCATCCCCGCCGCACGATCGCCTCACAAGAAGGACGCCCCCAGCGCCCCGCCCGAACTCCGCGTGGCCATGCTCCGCGCCGGGCTCGCAGCCAACACCCGCGCCGCCGTCTGGACCGCCGAACTCGACCGCGCTGAGGACAACCCCGGCGCGCCCTCGTTCACCATCGACACCATCCGCGAACTCCGCCGGCAGCGCCCGCACCTCGCACTCCGCCTGCTCATCGGAGCCGACCAGGCGCTGTCATTCCACAAATGGCGCGAGCCCGCCGAGATCATCCGCCTCGCCCCGCCCGCCGTCATGCTCCGCAGCGACAACCACACAGCCCACCCCGCCGCGCACCTCATCAACGATCTCGCGTCCATCTGGGGCAACGACCAGGCACGCCGCTGGGCGGCCCGCATCGTCCCCGTGCCGATGATCGATCTCAACGCCACGCAGATCCGCAGCGCCCTCTCGCAATGGGCCCCCGGCACGCCACCTCCTGAAGCATGCACCCGCGGGCTCCCCCCGCCCGTGCTCGATCTCTTGCGTGGCGACAATCCCTACCGGGCAGAAGTCTGAGTGAATGGCGTGGGGGGGAGGGGGGCAAGGGGGGGTGCTACCATTCCCCGCCCCATGCCAGAGCAGACACCCATCCAAACCGACGCCGACATCCGCACGGTCTCATTCGTGAGTCTCGGATGCCCCAAGAACCTCGTCGACTCCGAGAAGATGCTCGGGCTCCTCGCGTCCGATGGCCTCGCGCCCGTCTCGCACCAATCCGGCAACGAAGACGCCGACGCCATCGTCATCAACACCTGCGGCTTCCTCGAAGCATCCAAGGACGAGTCGCTCGGTGTCATCCGCGAAGCCATCGAACGCAAGAACCGCGGCGAGGTGAAGCGCGTCGTCGTCGCCGGATGCCTCGTCCAGCGCCACCGCTCCAAACTCCTCGAATGGGCACCCGGCATCGACGCCATGATCGGCGTCTTCGATCGCGACAAGATCGTCGAAGCCGTCCGCGGAATGTCCGAAGCCCGACTCCCGATCCAGGCCGACCCCGAGCGCCCGAAATACTGGATCGCCGCCAACGCGCTCCAGGCCGCCGGTGATCGCGGCATCAAGACCATCGGCCTCACCGTCAACGGCAAGGACGGCAAAGGACTCGGCTATTTCGAAGACGACTCCGCGCGTCTCCGGCTCACACCACGACATTACGCCTACCTGCGCATCTCCGAGGGATGCAACCAGAACTGCGCCTTCTGCACCATCCCCTCCATCCGCGGCAAGATGCGCTCAAAACCCCTCGATCGAATCGCCCTCGAAGCCGAGGAACTCCTCCGCGACGGCGTCTTCGAACTGAATCTCATCGGCCAGGACACCACTTCCTACGGCGACGACATCGGCGTCGGCTACACCTCCGACGCCGACCAATGGTCGGGCGGCCTGCCCCTCATGCTCCGCACCATCAATGACGCCGTCGCCGCGCACGCACGAGGAAAGGGAGTGGGGGGGACGGGGGGGTGGGTGCGCCTCATGTACGCCTACCCCACCAACTTCTCCGACGGCATGATCCGCGCGATCGCCGAACTCGAGCATGTCGTCAAGTACATCGATATCCCGCTGCAGCACGCGTCCACGCGCATGCTCGGGCTCATGCGCCGCAATGTCACCGGCGAGCACCAACTCGAGCTCATGCACCGGCTCCGCGACATGATCCCGGGAATCGCCATCCGTACGACGCTCATCACCGGGTTCCCCGGCGAGACCGAGGACGACCACCAGCAACTCCTCGAATTCATCGAGGAAGTCGGCTTCGACGCCCTGGGCGTGTTCGAGTACTCGCGCGAAGACGGCACCCGCGCCGGCACCATGGACAAGGACCCCGATCTCCATGTCCCCGCCGAGGTCAAGGCCCGCCGCCACCACGAGATCATGCAGCTCCAGCAGCGCATCGCCTTCGAGCAGGCCGAGTTCATCGCCTCCGAGTTCGATCCCGACGATGCGCGCAACACCGGCCACCAGTTCGATGTCCTCATCGACCGTGCGCTCGAATCCCGTTCCCGCAAGACGCCCGGCGTCACGCCCTCAAGAGGGGCCCAGGGGCGGCTCTATTCCGGGCGCACCTATTTCCAGGCGCCCGACATCGACGCCGTCACATTCGTGCACGCATCGGCCGAACGCGCACCGGGCGATCTCGTCCGCTGCGTCATCGTCGACTCCGACGGCTACGACCTCATCGCCCGCCCCATCGACGAACTGATCTGAACACGCCAATGAAAAACGGCGTCCCCGCGAGGGAACGCCGTCAGTTGTCTCATGGTCGTGATCGCTCAGTTGCCGTCGTCAGCAACCGCGGGAGGCGCGGGGTTGCCGGGCGAGCCCGCCGGCGCCGATTCGGTCGCCGCCGCCGCAGAGCGGACGCGCGGAGCCGAGTAATCGCGGTACTGCGGCACCGAGGGGTACCCGTTGATCTGGCGATGGATGTAGTCCGGCGCCTGGATGATGATCGTGCCGTTGTAGTAACGCATCTGGCCGCCGTCGCCGCCGTTGTCCTGCCACTGCTCGGTTTCAACGAACTGGCGGATGATGTCCATCACGCGCTGGGCGGCATCATCATCGTCCTCGAAGGTGACGTCTTCCTGGTCGTCCTGGTCGAAGATCGAACCGCCGCCGCCGCCACCGCCGCCGCCGCCGCCCTGCTGGGACTGCTGCAGCACCTGGTCGAGGTCGAGCTCCGGCACCGACGCGAAGTCGGGAATCTCAAAGAGCAGGTCGTTGATGTCGTAGAAGCGACGCTCCTTGTACCGATTCAGGCGGACCTTCGGGCCGACTTCGAGCTGGCCCTGCTTGTTGATCTGCCAAGAGTTCTCGGAGAAGTCCGACTGAACTTCCTCGAGCACGCGCTCGACGAGTTCAAGCACCGGCGCCTCGTCAACCTTGACGCTCAAGCGCGCATCTTTCTGCAGGCCATCGGTGAATCGCTCATCCTCCCACATCGGGCGGAGATCGATCCCCGAGAAGTTCTCGATGAACGACACCACATCCTCGAGGCGGGCATCGGTCAGTTCAATCGTGATCGGCTTGAGCAGACGATCGAGCGTGTCCGAACGAGGATCGACCGAACGCGACCGGACGCCGGACTCGGTCGCCGCGGGCTGGGCCAGTGCGGGCATCCCGCCGGTCAGTGCGAGCGCAGCGGTCAGGAAAATCACTTTGCGAGTCATAATCGTTCGTCCTCCGCGGGCCGGATCCGCCCGCTCAAGATTCATCGGCTTCGTCCGTGAAATCCGGCATGGACCCCCATGCCGCCTGCCTAACTCTAGCGGATCACAACACGATCCGCCGGGATCGGGTGCAGAACCCGGACCCTCTAGACATTATGACATCGGATCAGACGAACAGTTCCAAGAATTATCACCCAAACAACCGCCTATCGCTCCAAAGCCGCCCGGACGCCCCGCAGCTGGCGGTGGATGTACTCCGGAGCCCGGATCACGAGATTCCCCTCGTGAATCCGAATCAGCCCGCCGTCGCCGCCGTGGATCTGCCACTGCTCCGGCTCCACAAGGTCGTACACGAGCAGCGTCAGTTCCTCGGCCAGGTCCTTCTGCTTCCCAAGATCGGGTGACGACTCAGACTCCCCGCCGTCGAAGATGCTCCCCCCGCCGCCCCCGCTCCGGCCCTGCTGCATCGCCGCGTCGATATCCACCTCGGGCACATCCGTGAAGTCCGGAAGGGTCATCAGCAGATCGTTCACGTCGTAGATCACCGTCTCGACATACCGGTTCAGCCGGCTCCTCGGCCCGATCTGCAACTCACCCCGCGCCGACACCTGCCAGGTGGACTCCTCGAACCCGTCCGACGCCGCCTCCAGCGCATCCTCAAGCAGGTCGAGCA
>CALFMQ010000259.1 GCA_937879825.1 uncultured Phycisphaerales bacterium | reverse complement strand
TCCCGCGACGCGCAACTCCGTCAGCACCCGCTGAATCACGCCCGCGCTCGACGCCGTGATCTCGATCCCGAACCGGAAGTGCCCCGATACGCGGCTCAACGGGCACGCCGCCGGCCCGCGCACGCGCAACTGCGCTGCAACCTCCGACGAACGAATCGCGCTCGCGATCATCTCCGCGTGCGACTCGGCCTTCCCCGAGTTCGTGTCCCGGCACACGATCCGCGCCATCCGCGTCACCGGCGGCAACCCCGCGCGCCCCCGAATTTCGAGCTCCCGCTCAGCGAACCCTCCGAAGTCGTGCATCGCAGCGAACACGATCGCCGGCTCCTTCGGGCACATCGTCTGAATCACCACCCGCGCGCCCTTCCCAGATCGTTCACTCCGCCCCGCCCGGCCCGCCACCTGCGCCACCAACTGGAAAGTCCGCTCCGCCGCGCGGAAGTCCGGCAGGTGAATCGCTGTGTCCGCGTTCACCACGCCGATCAAGCGCACATCCGGGAAATCAAGCCCCTTGGCGATCATCTGCGTGCCGAGCATCACCCGCGCTGCGCCCGTGCGGAACTTCTCCAGTGAGTCAAAGTAATCCGCGCCGCTCCGCATCGTGTCGGAGTCGAGACGCAGAATCTGATCCTCGCGCAACTCGGGCAGTTTCCGCGCCAGTTCCTCCTCCAGCCGCTGCGTGCCGAACCCGAGCGTCACGATCTTCTTCCCGCAGTCCGGGCACACCCCGGGCAACTTTGTCTCGCTCAGGCAATGGTGGCATCGCACGAACCCGCCCGCTGCACCGTCTTCCCGCAGGCGTTTGTGATACACGAGCGTTGCGTCGCACTGGTGGCACATCACCTTGAAGTCGCACGCCGCGCACGCCAGGTACGACGCGTACCCCCGCCGATTCAGCAGCAGCATCACCTGCCCGCCCCCCCCGACATCCCCCGCAGGAAAGAGCGTCTCACGAATCGCGCGCTCGAGCGTCGGCCCCAGCGCATGCAACATGTGCCGGTCTTCCGTCCGATTCTTCCGCTCCTCCTCCAGGTCCACAATCGTTACCCGCGGCAGCACGCCCCCACCCACCCGGTCCTTCAACTCGAGCAACCCGAACCGCCCCTCCTTCGCGTTCCGCCACGACTCCAATGAGGGCGTCGCCGATCCGAGCACGACCGGGCAACTTTCCAGTTGCGCGCGCTTGAGCGCCACATCCCGCGCGTGGTACCTCGGCAGTTGATCCTGCTTGTACGAGGAGTCGTGCTCCTCATCCACCACGATCAACCCGAGCGCCCGCGCCCCCCCGCTCCCGAAGGGCGCGAACACCGCCGAGCGCGCGCCGATCACCACCGCCGCCTTCCCCTCCGCGATCCGTCTCCACTCCGCGTGACGCTGCGACGCCGTCAGCGCCGAGTGCAGCACCGCCACGCCCTCTCGCCCGAACCGCGACAGGAACCGCCCGGCCGTCTGTGGCGTCAGCGAAATCTCCGGCACCAGCACGATCGCCCCGAGCCCCCGCGCCAGCACGCGCTCCAGCACCCCCAGGTACACCTCGGTCTTGCCCGAACCCGTCACGCCGTAGAGCAGATGCGGGCTGAATGCCCCGAGCGTCCCCGCCACCGCCTCGATCGCCGACCGCTGCGCCCTTGTCAGTTCCGGCGCGACCGACTTCGCCCGCGGCATCGCCTCGTGGAAACGCGTCCGCACGCCCTCGATCTCAACCTCTTCCAGAAGCCCCGCCCGCACCAGTTTGTTGATCGGCCCAAGATTGGCCGCGCCGATCCGCAGCGCCAGCGTCTTGGGCTCCAGCGGGAACTCGCCCCCGGGAATCCCGCGGATCGCCTCCCACGCCGACGCCACGCTCGCCGTCAGTTTCCCATCCGGCTCGCGCCCCGTCGGCGTCAGGTACTTCCTGACGACCCGCCCCGTCTTCCGTTTCACCGCCGCCGGAACCATCGTCGCCAGCACCATCCCGATCGGGCAGGCGTAGTACCCGCTCATCCAGCGGGCCAGCGCGATGACCGACTCCCCCAGCGCCCCCCCGTGACGCGCCGTAATCGGCTTGATCTTTGAGGCATCCATGGCCGGATCGGTCACGATCTCGACCACCACCCCCTCCGCCGGCTTGTTCCCTCGCCCGAGCGGCGCCGTCACACGCTCGCCGACCCGCAGCCCCTCCATCACCGAAGGTACGGCGTATGTCAGGCCATCCGGCGCATCGATCCCCCGCTCCAGCACGACGCGCGCGTACACCTCGTACCGAGGGGCATCTGAACCGAATAGCGGGCGGGTCTGCTCCACCATCCCAGCGTACCCGCGCCGCGGATTCGCACTAGACGCATGATTTGCGGCACCGAGGCGCGGTTTTGCGGAACCGCCGACCGGTTGCGTCGCCCAAACACGGCCGGTATGTTCCGCCGGCGCTCCGATTCAAGACCCGGCCCCGCCGGGCCTTGTGTCGTCGCGTGCCACGGCGTGCGTGCCACGGAACGGGATGTTTTCGTTCCCCGCGCCCGCCATCTTGTGAAGGCCACCCAGGACTCCTCTACCGGACGGAGATCATTCAGATGCGAACGAGTTTCCCTCGATTGGCTCGCTTGGCGCCCATGGCGCTCCTTTTGTCTGTCGGCCTGGCGACGCCCGTCTCCGCCGACACCGTGGCCGATCAACTCCGCCAGGCGCAGTCGCTCATGGAGCGCGGCGAGACCTACGCCGCCAACCGACTCGCGCGCGATCTCGCCGCGACCGACATGTCCGCCGCCGAGCGCACCGCGCTGATGGACCTCCGCGCCAAGACCGACCGCGCGCTCAGCGAGATGAGCGATGTCGATCGCTCGCTCCACACCGCGACCTACCTCCTGCACATCGCCGACATCGTGGGCGTCGAGCAGGAAGCCGAGTCCGTCCGCAAGTCCGATCGCGCCCGCCCGGAGGACCGCCTCCGCGCATCGAACCTGCTCGATGAGGCCGCACGCCTCCGCGCCGAACTCACGCCCCTCGTCCCCACGGCCCTCGACGCCGCGACCGCGGACCTCAAGGCCGGCGACTTCTCCGGCGCCAAGGCCACGATCCTCGGCGTGCAGCGTCTCGGCGCCCGCCTGACCCAGCCGCAGCGCATCGCCCTCAACGACATCCGCGACGCCATCCTCAAGGAAGAGCGCCGATCCGGCCAGTCGTTCATCGTCGCCTCCGAGTCGCCCCTGCTGACCTTCAAGTCCGGCGCCGCGGGCGGCCTCCGCTCCATCGATATCACCGTCGCCGAGGAAGACCCCGACGACTGGAGCACCATCCCCGCCGACGGCTCGGCCGCGCCGGCCTCCGAGCCCGCACCGGAGCCCGCGCCCGCGACGCAGGCCTTCGACAACATGGTCAAGTCCAACGCGGCCCAGATGCTCGAAGACGCCAACCGCGCCTACGCCGAGGGACGCTTCGAGCGCGCCCGCGACCTCTACATCGCGCTCCAGACCCAGTTCGCGCGCAACCTCACCGCCGAGCAATCCCAGACCGTCGATCGCCGACTCGTCGAGATCTCGCAGCGCCTCGGCCAGCCCGGCGGCAACCTGCTGGGCGACGAGTCCGAGGCCATCCGCATCGGCCGCGAGCGCACCACCGCGCAGTACAACAACTTCATGACCCGCGCCCGCGACCTTCTCGCCGCCGGCGCATTCGATGAGGCCGCCAGCGCCGCCACCGGCGCCGAGGTCACCATCCTCAACGGGCTCAACGACGGCTACTTCTCGCAGGAAGAGGCCGACCGCCTCAAGGGCGAAGCCGGCGCACTCCTCCGCCAGATCAACGCCGCGGAAGAAGAGTATCGCATCAACGAAATGAATCGACGGGCCGAGCAGACCGAGGCCGATGCGATCACCCGCCAGCTCCAGCTCGAAGAAGAGAAGAACCAGAAGATCGAGGCCGGCATCCGGCGCATGCAGGACCTCCAGATGGAGCAGCAGTACGAGGCCGCCCTCGAGGTCTGCGACGAACTCCTCTTCATCGATCCCAACAACCCCACCGCGCTCATGATGAAGCCGGTCTACCAGGACATCATGTTCTACCGCGAATGGGAGCGCATCCAGCGCGCCCAGACGATGTCCTACACCGAGGAGAGTCTCGAGATCGAGCGCTCCCTGGTCGCGCCCAAGAATGTCATGGACTACCCCGCCGACTGGCCCGAGCTCACCTGGCTCCGCACCGGCGCCGTCGGGTACGCCGCCAGCGCCGCCGACCGGCGCACGCGCTCGAGTCTCGCCGGCGCGGTCATCCAGGACCAGATGCCGCGCACCACGCTCGAGCAGGCGATCTCCGTCGTCGCGAGCGTCGCGAACGTCAACTACGACGTCGACTGGCCCTCGCTTTCTATGATCGGCGTCTCCCGCGACGACCCCATCGAGATGCACATCAAGGGCGTCACCGCCGAGGTCATGCTCGACCGCATCATGGACAAGGTCTCGCGTGATCGCTTCGATCCCGCCGGCTACACCATCAAGGACGGCGTCCTCCTGATCGGCTCCGAGCAGTCGCTCGACCGCCACGTCGTCCCCGCGGTCTACAACATCCGCGACCTCCTCTTCGACACGCCCGACTTCGACACCGTCCCCGATGTCGACCTCAACTCCGTCATCGCCCGCGCCAATCAGAAGCGCCCCGAGCCCTCGCTCTGGACGCTCGATCAGCCCGAGCAGCGCGAAGGGCTCGAGTACGACCGTGACGGCATGGTCGACAAACTCATCGACACCATCCAGGCAACCGTCGCGCCCGACTCATGGCGCGATCACGGCGGCTCCACCGGGACCATCAACGAACTCAACGGCTCGCTCGTCATCCGCACGACGCCGGAGAATCACGCCGCCATCAACGGCCTGCTCGCCGAGCTGCGCGAAGTCCGCAACATCCAGATCTCCGTCGACGCCCGATTCCTCACCGTCTCGCAGGACTTCTTCGAGCAGATCGGCTTCGACCTCGACGTCTACTTCAACGCACGCAACAACCAGTTCCAGGCCGTGCAGAACCAGCTCGATCTGCTCCACGGCGGATCGTTCGCCAACGGCGGCCTGGGCGTGTACCCGTCCGACATCGTCGGCACGCGCACCGGCGCGGTGCAGCAGTACTACATCGACCCCGCCACCGGCAACCCCGTCTTCGCGACCAACAACTTCGCCGTCCCCGCGCCCGAGCCCCTCTCGATCATCCCCGTCCAGCAGAACTCCGACGCCATCACGGATCAGCTGATCTCCGCGGCATCGGACTTCGCCTCGGGAATCACCGCGGGCAACCCCGCGCTCTCCGCGGCACTCACCTTCATGGACGACATCCAGGTCGACCTCCTCATCGAGGCCACGCAGGCCGACCAGCGCACCGTCAACCTCACCGCGCCCCGCCTGACCTTCACCAACGGCCACAGCGCCAACGTGTTCGTCACCAGCCAGCGCCCCTTCGTCTCCGACCTCACCCCCGTCGTCGGCACCTCGTCGGTCGCCTTCGACCCCACCATCAACACCGTCAACTCCGGCTTCACGCTCCTCGTCCGGGGCGTCGTCTCCTCGGACCGCCGCTACGTCACCATGGCGACCATCGCCTCGCTGGCCATCCTCGAGGGCTTCGGGTCGGACATCGAAGTCTCCGCGACCGCCGGCGGCAACGGGAACAACGGCGGCGCCGGCGTGCCCATCACCGCCGCCATCCAGACCCCGCTGCTCCAGGTCTCCCGAGTCCAGACCGCTGTCACGGTCCCCGACAAGGGCACCATCCTGCTCGGCGGCCAGCGTGTCTCCTCGGAGACCGAGGTCGAGACCGGCGTCCCCATCCTCTCCAAGATGCCCATCATCAACCGCTTCTTCTCCAACCGCGCCGAGGTCAAGGAAGAGCAGACCCTGCTCATCCTCCTCAAGCCCACGATCATCATCCAGAGCG
>CALFMQ010000258.1 GCA_937879825.1 uncultured Phycisphaerales bacterium | reverse complement strand
GGAGCTTCTGGTGGTTATCTCCATCATCGCGCTCCTGATCGGTCTGCTGCTTCCGGCGCTCGCGCGAGCCCGTCGCGGCGCGTGGCAGCTCAAGGACGGCGCCAATGTCCGGGCCATCCACCAGGGCCTGGTCGGCTTCGCGCAGGACCACAAAGAGTCGTATCCCGTGCCCTCCGTCCTCGACTCGAATAACGACACCGAAGCCGCGACCAACGCCAAGGACCGCTCCGGCAACATTTATTCGGTGCTGCTCTATGCGAAGATCCTCGACCCGGATGTGCTCGTGAGCCCCGCCGAGGCCGGCCCGATCCAGAAGATCAGCGATGCCGAGTACGACTACTCAACCCCCGACTCCGCCGTTGATCCCTTCAACGCGATCTGGGACCCCAACTTCAAGGGCTCGCCCCTCGATCACACCTTCACCACCATCACCAACCCTGCGCCGCTCTGGAATCAGCCCATCGGCCACTGCTCCTTCGCCCACTCCGCGATCTTCAACAACCGCCGCGAATACTGGGGCACCACCCAGAACCTCGGCACCATCGCCATCGTCGGCAACCGCGGCCCGGTCTATCAGAACGGCGGCAGCAACGCCGGTCAGCTCGCTCCCAACCAGGAAGAGTGGCTCCTCCAGCCCGGCACGACCGGCACCGAGTCCGCCACACTCCTCATCCACGGCAACAAGAACTCATGGTCGGGCAACGTCGGCTACAACGACGGCCACACCACCTTCGAGAACAACGCCTCCGTGAAGGGCCTCTCCGTCCGCTACAACGCCGCCCGCACCGAGGCCGACAATCTCTTCGTCAACGAGCGCGAACTCTCGCCCAACGGTCAGGGCACCGCGGTCTTCCGCCGCACCAACGCCTACCTCCGAATCTGGATGCAGGGCACCGACCTCCTCGGCGCCAACGTTCTCAACAGCCCCACCCCGTACGATCCCAGCGGCGCCAGCGGCTACGTCTGGGTCGACGGCATCTAACGTCCCCGGGCCGACCTTCGCCCATCAATGACGCAACCCCAAAGGGCCGCCCAGTTCGGGCGGCCCTTTTCATTCACTTCGCCCCAGCGCATACACTCTCTGCCCCGATGAACCGCAAGACCGTCTATCTCGAAACGTTCGGCTGCCAGATGAACGAACTGGACTCTCAGCTCGTCATGGGCGAACTCCGCCGACTCGGGTACACAGAGTCCTCCGATCCCGAGCGCGCCGACATCTTCCTCTACAACACCTGCTCCGTCCGCGACAACGCCGAACAGAAAGTCCGATCCCGGCTGGGCGAACTCCGCATCCGCAAAGAGTCCGACCCCGACATCGTTGTCGCGGTCCTCGGATGCATGGCCGAACGCGACGGCGCGGACATGCTCAAACGCTTCCCGGTCGTCGATGTCCTCTGCGGCCCGGCCGAACTCGACAAACTCCCCGCCCTCCTCGACAACGCCGCCCGCACCGGCTCCGGTGCGCAGATCGCCCTCCAGGGCGACGCATCCCGCCGGTCCGCCACGCTCGCCGCCGCGCAGGACTCACTCGAGATGCTCGACCTCTCACGAGCCGTCTCGCCGCACGATCACGACGGCTCGGCCTATGTCCGCATCACGCGCGGGTGCAACAAGTTCTGCACCTATTGCGTCGTCCCGCACACGCGCGGCGCCGAGATCCACCGCC
This sequence comes from uncultured Phycisphaerales bacterium, assembly GCA_937879825.1. Taxonomy (GTDB): domain Bacteria; phylum Planctomycetota; class Phycisphaerae; order Phycisphaerales; family UBA1924; genus JACKHC01. The sequence goes on along the minus strand of CALFMQ010000258.1, from coordinate 2,169 downwards.
CGCCCGATCACATTATCGATGAATGCAAGCGGCTCGCCGACGCCGGCGTCGTCGAGATCACGCTCCTCGGGCAAACCGTCAATCACTATCGCTACGAGCACGGCGCCGCGATCACGCTGGGCGGCATCGAACAACCCCAGAAGGGCCGGTCCTACCAGGGAGGCCACCGGCGTGACCCGTTCGCCGGCGCGACCACCACGACATTCGCCGACCTCCTCAAACGAATCCACGACGAGGTTCCCGCCATCCAGCGCCTCCGCTTCGTCACCTCCTATCCGCGCGACTTCGGCGACGATGTCCTCGAAGTCATCCGCGACTCGCCGCGCATCTGCCGCTACCTCCACATCCCGGCGCAGAGCGGATCCGACGCCGTCCTCAAACGCATGAACCGCGGCTACACCGTCGCCGAGTATCTCGACTTCATCGAACGCGCCCGCGCGTTCCTCGATCAACCCGAGATCGGCAGGCCCCTCATGCTCGCCGGCGACATCATCGCCGGATTCTGCGGCGAGACCGAAGAAGACCACAACGCCACCCGCGATCTGCTGCTGCGCGCGCAGTACAAGAACTGCTTCATCTTCAAGTACTCTCCCCGCCCCGGCACCACCGCCTACGACCGACTGCCCGACGATGTGCCCGAAGAGGTCAAACGCCGCCGATGCAACGACCTCCTGGCGCTCCAGCAATCCATCTCCGACACCATCTCCCGCGCCCAGATCGGGCGCACGCTCGAAGTCTTTGTCCAGGGCGTCTCCCAGCGCGAGCGCAAGCGCCAGAAGGCATCAGCCGGTGGGAGCATCGCGCTCACGGTGGGGGGGCGACCCGCCAACGAGTCTCAGGCACTCGATCAGGCGACAGAGTCCATCCAGATGACCGGCCGCACCGAGGGCGATCTCATCGTCGTGTTCGACTGCCCGGCCGACGCATCGCCCGCCGAACTCATCGGCAGAACGCTCCCCATCCGAATCGACACCGCCTCCACCCTCACCATGTCCGGCACACTAACCTCAGATGCCACCGCTTTATGACGAAGTCGCAAGTGTGAATCCCCTCCCGCTTGCGGGAGGGGTAGGGGAGGGTCTTGAAAACGCCGGGTGCCATGGGCAAATCACGGAATTGCCCGTGACATGACTCACCCACCGATCGCGGGCCGCGCCGTCGAACGCTCCAGGTACTCATCCGCCATCAGCACGATCTTCTCCTCCAGCGCCCGCACATTGCTCAGCGCGATCGAACTCGGCTTGTCATTCGAGATGATCGAGAAGATCAGCGTCCTGTCCGTATCCGGATCGATCAGGTACCCGCTCAGCGCCGAAACGCCCGTCAGGTATCCCGTCTTGGCGTACATGTCATTGCGGGGCGACTTCTGACGGAAACGCTTTTCGAGCGTCCCGTCCTTTTTGGGTGTCGCGAGCGACCCGATGAACGCATCGCGCAACGAAGCGTCTTCGTTCATCGCCGCGAGCCACTCCGTCATCGCGCGGGTCGTCACCCGGTTCTCCCGACTCATCCCCGATCCGTCCGCCACGATGAACGTATGACCCGTCGAGGGCCCCAGCGTCTCCTGCAACTGCATCCGCACCACCGCAGCACCCGTCCGCCACGAGCCGGGCGTCCCCGTTACCTCCTGCCCGATCCGCTTCATCATGCACTCGGCGTACAGGTTGTACGAGTCCGTGTTGCAGCGCTCCAGCACGGTCCGCATCTCCGTCCGCACCGAGTGCACCGTCGCCGTCTTGGAAAAGTCCTCCGTCGCATCAGCGAGCCGCACGACCTCCGGTTCGATTCCGATCGACGCCATCCGCGTCGCCAGCATCCGACCGAACACGCCCGGATTCTCGTGCAGGGCCACATCCACGCCCGTCGATCCCGACCGGGTGTCGCCGTTGAATGTGATGTCGTTCGAGTTCAGCCCCCGCGCCGCCCACGCCGTCTGCTGACCCTTCGAGATCGAACGCCCCCGATTGCGAATCTCGAGCCACGGGCTCTCCGGCTCCGTGCGCAATACCGGCGGCTGCCCGTCCGCGCTCGGCTTCGCGAAGATCGTCAGGATGTTCGTGTGGAAGTTCACGCCCGCCACTTCCGCGCAGTACCACCGATTCAACTGCGCTGTGGGCCAGGTCGGGTGCACATACTCCCGGTCGAACACCCGATCATCGATCACCAACT
>CALFMQ010000257.1 GCA_937879825.1 uncultured Phycisphaerales bacterium | reverse complement strand
ACTGGGCACGCGCGATCCAGGCCGAGGCCCTCCCCTTGGCGCCGGCGGAGGTCGAACGGGCGTTGGCGAGCAGGTCCAGTTACACGAGCGACGATATCGCGGTCATCGACTGGAACGCCTCGCTCCTCATTGACCGGTCTCCCGACGACATGATTGCCGTGCTCCGGCACGCGAATGTTGAACTACTGGAGATGCGGCTCCTCGATCAGCACCTCGACCACTTGCTCGACGGCGCGTACCACCTGTTGCATCGTGTCGGGCGACCGGGGCTGTTCGTGTCGTTCCGGAGCAGGCGGGCGCTTTCCCGGTTCGCAGAGATTCAGGCCGACAGCGCGCTGATGTTCGAGGGCGTGAACAACGCGATCAAGCTGCTGGGCGATCAATACCTCGCGCGAGTCTATCGTCTGGCATCTGCCAAACTCGATCTCAACTCGTGGGACGACTCCGTATTGCGCAAGATCGCCACAGCCGAGAGCATCTATCAGAAACTCACCGATGCCGAAACGACGCGCCGGATGGAGGTCCTCGAGATCATCATCATCGTGTTGATTCTGATCTCGATCGTGATGCCATTCATCCCGGGCGTTGGAGGGCACTAGCCGACGCATCGAACGAGTCGCCGGCAACGAGCGGGGCGGGCGGCGGGCAACTCGATCCCCAGTTGCTCAGGACCTCATTGAGGTCGTCCACATCGATCACGCCGTCCGGCGAGATATCGGCGAAGGTCCCGACCGTCACCACGTTGCCCCATTGCGAAAGAACCTCATTGAGGTCATCGACATCAACCATGCCGTCGCATGTGATATCGCCGGGGCAGCAGAACGCCACGCCCCGCAGCAGGATGCGGTACCGGCCCGTCGCGCCGGCAGCCGGTTCCCAATCGACGATCGGGAACGACCCGCCCGCGCCGTCGGGGCCCGACACTTCGGTAAACGTCAGCGCGTTGAAGATCGGGAACGAGATCCCCGGGTCCGCGTCCGCGTCGGAGTTGAAACCAGAGATCGCCAGGTAGTAGATGCCCGGCGCCGTCACGGTCACCCCAGTGCCGTCGTTCGCGGTGTTGGGCAGCACCGAGAGCGTGCCGCCGATGCCGGAGGTGTCGTCATCATTGGCGAGCATCCCGCGCCCATCGGCGCGGAAGAGCCACAACTGCGTATTGAAAGCGGGGAAGCCGATCTGCGCCTTGGCCTCGGCCCGGAAGTTCACCGGGTCGCAGATGCGAATCTTATACATATCCTGAAAGTCACTCGAACCCAGCGCCAACGGATCGCCCTGCAAGATGCCCTTGATCGCGGCCATCGGGCCGCCACCGACTGGGATCTGTGCGTCGATCGGGAACTTGCCCGCATCGTTGCCCGGCGGCTCCTCCCATTCCGGGCCCGCCATCGCCGCGCAAGCGATCAGGACCATCGCCGCCCCGCCGGTTGTCCCCTTCAGTCTCGATCGCATGGCTCACCTCGTGTGCAGATCCACCAGTCTCAGTCTAAATCGTCAATGCCCGATCACAAGAAGCGATTCTCGGAATATGAAGGCGTCGCGCGCCGTTCCCGGCACGCGACGCGTGTTCTGTGGGTCAATCCGGCCGGTCTCTCACACAGGGAAGCACACCTCGCCCCAGTGCGCCAGCACCTGATTCAGATCGTCCACATTCACGGTGCCGTTGCCCGTCACATCGCCCTCCGTGCCGGGCGTGACGTTCTGGTTCCACTTCGACAGCACCTTGTTCAGATCGTTCACATTGACGACACCATCGCCGTTGGTGTCACCGGGGCAGAAGACCGTGCCGCCCTGATCGTCGTCGGGGAAGCCGGGCAGTTCGGGCAGCGCACCCGGCGCGGGGCGGAGGATGACCATGATCTCGTCGCCGGGGCTGAGATCGATCCCGACGAACTCGGGGCCGCTCGGGTTGTACGCGTTCCACCCGCAGTCCGGGGCGCATGTCTCCGGACCGTTGGGGGCGCAGTACGCCAGCGGGAGCCCGTTCATATCCGTCGCGCAGGCATTGCTCTGGCAGCCGCTGCCGACGCATGCACCGGCGGTGATCCAGTCGGTCGCACTCGGGGTTGTCGCAACCTGCACGCCGTTGACCAAGAGCACGAGCTCGGTGCCGGTATTGAACTGCCCGTTCAAGTGCCCCCACGAGAAGGACTCGACCTCGATCGAGTGGCCCGTGCCGTTTGAGTCGGGCAGCACGCGCACGCTCTCGAGCGTGTGGCCCCAATAGTTGCCCTCGCCGTCGAACGCAACTGTCTTGCGGTTGTTGCCCATGAACGGGTCGGCGCTGGAGCCGGTGGTCGGCATGAAACTCACTTCGATCGAGTCCGTCGGGATCAACGGCACACTCGGGAAGTTCGAAGTGAGCGGCGGGAAGCGACAATCACAGTCCGGGACGCCCGGCGAGATGGGGCCGTCATAGATGCACAGAAGGGCGCCCTGGTAGATGCCATCGAAGTAGCCCGAGCCGCACGATCCGCCGCACCCCACGCCCGAGCCGCAGAATCCCGAGCCGCCGAATGTCCCGCCGTTCAGCACGACACGCTCGACGAGTTGCCCGTTCACACGTAACTCAAGAATGCCCGAGGTGTTGATCGGCGCGCTCGAGTCCATCAGCCCGCAGCTCCAGATCGCTGAGATGTCGTAGAACCCGGTCGTCCCGGGCGTCGGCGTGATCCCGATCGCCTCGACCATCCGGTCCTGGCCATAGGCGGAGGATGCGCCGCCAACGGCGGCTGCGATCGCGATCGACTTCATCAGTTTCGAGGTCTTCATGGCAAGTCTCCTTTGCAGTTTCCAACGGGTGCCTTGTGATCCGCGGCGACCCCATCGCGTTCGACATCCCGGTGCCTTGCCCCGTGCCTGTCTTTCGCGTTGTCCGGTCGCCCCTTCACCCGTGATCTGCGCCGGCGGGGGGAATCTCTCACCCCCCGGCGAAATTCTCCGCGATCAGTCGCGCAGGGGTATCCTTTGGGGAGGCGCCGGGCGACGCTCCGAGTTTTTTGGCGGGCCGGAGGCGACGATGATCGATCTGACCCGAACGACAACCCAACTCCTCGAGGGGCTCCGCCATTCGGACGACGCCGAGGCGTGGATGCAGTTCGAGCGCCGCTACCGCGCACTCCTGCACAACTTCGCGCGCAAACTCGGCCTCTCCGACGCCGACGCCGAGGACGCCGCTCAGGAAGCCATCACGCGCTTCATCACGGAGTACCGCCAGGGCAAGTACGACCGCGAGAAGGGGCAACTCCGCTCGTGGCTCATCGGAATCGTCAGATACCGCGTGCTCGAAGCCCGTCGCAGGCAGGCCAGAAGCGCCCAACCGCTCCCGGGCGACGATCTGCTCGAAGACGAGCAAGGCCTCACACGCATCTGGGATCAGGAGCGTCGCGAGCACATCCTGCGCCACGCGATGGAGCAACTGCGAACGCAGACCAGCATGGCAGACAAGACGCTTAATGCCTTCGACCTGCTCGTCACCCGCCAGATGTCGCCCAAGGATGTCGCGCAGTCGCTCGGCATGAGCGTTCACGATGTCTACCTCGCCAAGAATCGTTGCGCCACCCGACTCCGCGAGTTCATCGAGCAGTTGGAGACCGTCTATGACGCCGAGCAGTGATGCGCTCGGCGGCGCGGCGTGCCTCACGGTGGAAGCCATCGAAGCGATCGCCTCGGGCCGGGCCATGACACCCGAGGCCCGGGCCCACCTCGCCTCCTGCCAGCCCTGCACCGAGACGCTCACCGCAGCACGCGACGCCAACGCGTTGCTCACCGAACTCGCCGCGGCCATGGGATCGTCCCCGAAAGAGGACTTTCCGGAGATTCCCGGATGCGCGATCGTGGGCGAGATTCATCGCGGCGCCCAGGGTGTTGTCTACGAGGCGCATCACGAAGCGACCAACCGCGCCGTCGCGGTCAAGGTCCTGCCCGCCCACACGCTGCGCTCATCACGCCAGCGCGCACGCTTCGAGCGCGAAGTCGAACTCACCGCCGCGCTCCGCCACCCGGGAGTCGTCACCATCCACGACTCGGGCGTCGCCGCCGACGGTCGTGGCTTTGTTGTCATGGAACTCGTGTCGGGCGTCACACTCGCCGAGCACATCCGGTCGCTTGGGGATCCCCCTTCGACGCGCGCCGTGCTCGAGCTCTTTGCTCGCATCGCCGACGCCGTCGATCACGCCCACCAGCACGCCATCATCCACCGCGACCTCAAGCCCTCCAACATCCTGATTGACTCCGAGGGCGAGCCGCGCATCGTGGACTTCGGCATCGCACGCACCGAGTCCGCCGAGTCCATCGAAGTGACGCGTCCCGGCGACTTCATCGGCACGCTCGCCTACGCCGCCCCCGAGCAGGTCGATCCCAAGGCCGGTTCGGTCGGCGTCCGCACCGATGTCTACGCGCTGGGCGGATTGCTCTTCGAGGCGCTCACAGGCCAGCGCCTGACAAAGGGAAACTCGGTCGCCGACGCCATCCGGATCATCACGGAGCAGGATGCGCCGAGGCCGTCGTCCATCCGGGCCGAGGTGGACGCCGACACCGACGCCATCGTGCTCAAAGCGCTCGCGCGCGAGCCATCGCACCGCTACACATCGGCCGGCGCTCTGCGCGACGACCTGGAGCGCGCCCTCGATGGGCTTCCTGTCGAAGCCCGCCGTCATATCCGGGGGTATGTCCTCAAACGCACACTCCGCCGCCACCGCGTGCCCATCGCGCTGGCGCTCGTCGCATTCATCATTGTCGGCACGCTCCTCTCGGCGTTTGTCCTACAGACGATCCGCAAGGGGCGGCTCGCCGCCGCCAAAGCGGGCATCGGTGACAGTCTTTCCTCGCTTGTCGCTGCGACCAGCGTCGAGGAGTCCGACCTCGCCATCACCGACATCCCGCAGCTTGTCGATCAACTGGCGATCATCGTGGAGCAGCAGCTGGCCGAGTTCCCGCTCGAGCGCGCCCGCTTCGAGAACGACCTGGGGCTGGCGTACTGGAATCTCGCCCAGATCGATCAGTCCATCGCGCACTTCAGCGAGGCGCTCTCACTGCGGACCGTTCATCGGGCAGCAGACGAAGATGTAGCAGAGAGCCACCACAACCTCGCCCGCGCGCTCTGGCGCGACCACCGCTTCGAAGAGGCCCGGAGCCACTGGGAAACAGCGCTGGACCTGCGCCGCCGCACCTTCGGTGACGACGACCCCCGCGTCGCCGAGGTGCTCCACAACTTGGCGGGTGTCCTGCGCGATATGGAGCAGACCGCCGACGCCGAGGCGATGTACCGCGAAGCGCTGCGCATACGAGAGTCGACGCTCGGCGCTGACAGCGAGGAAGTCGCCAACACGCTGAATAGTCTCGCGCTCCTGCAGTACATGCGTCGCCGGTACGCCGATGCCGCCCTCACCGCCCGCCGCGCGCTCGACATCATCGAGCGCGCCCATGGCCCGGAGAACTGGCGCACCGCTCGCCTGCAGCACTCGCTCGGCGTCTACCTCCGCGACTCGGGCGACCTCGACGAGGCCGAGCGTGTTCTGAGGGAGGCGAAGCGGGTCAAACTCCTCTGGTGGGACGCCAACGATCCGCGCGTCCGCAACACCGACGACGCCATCGATCGGCTCAACGAACTGCGCGCCAGAGCTGATCAGCCGGTGCCGAGCTGACGCGATACCTCATCCAGGAAATCCGCCGACGGCATGCCATAAGGACGGAACTTCTCGATCCGCCCCTCGTCCTCCGCGAAGAAAATCGCACGGTTCGGGCCGAGCCCCGACGCCGCCGGAGTATCGATGAGCGAAGTCGAGTCGGTCACGCTCATCTGGAAAAGCACGCGGCTGCCGAACTCGCGGACGGTCGAGCGCTCCATCATTCTCTCGAGCATTGTGAGCGTGTCGCACCACGCGATCACGTGTAACCCCCACGAGGGGCCCTCGGTCAGGATCGATTTGAACACCCGGTCGGCCTTGTCGCTCGTTTCCTCCGACGCCGAGAAGGAGAAATCATCCTCCCTGACTTTGAGCGAGCGAAGACGGTGGAGCCCGAACACAAAGAGGTACACCGGCGGCGCATCCGTCAGGCGCTTGTCGCGCCGCCGATCGAGTTCCTTCCCGATCAACGAAACAAGAGAGTCCACCTGACTCCAGTCGCCCACCCGCGCACGCGCACCGATCGCCGCGCTCACGCGACGGAGGTCATCGGCACCCGGCGCCTCCGGCGGAGTGGAGTCGAGCACGAACAACAGCGCGCCATTGTCCTTTGAACCGGGCCGGTCCTGCGCCGCGAGCGAGATCAGCGACGACGCGAAGAGGCCCCGAGCCGCTTCCTCCCGCTGCCCAACGATCAAGAGGTTCGAGCCGCCCTGGCGGCGCATCACCGCGGCGGTGGGGGACCGGATCGCCACGGGATCACCGAGCCACGCCATCCGTTCGCCGACCCGGGGCAACCCGCGCACCACCTCGGCGAGGTCCTTGTTCAGCGACAAATCCGCGGACTCGTTGCCCTCGAACACGATCGGTGCCGGCTGGTCGGTCTTCCGTGACTCCGCGATGTGGCGGACGCGATGCACCGCGCCGTCGCGCACGGAGTCGGGGAGGAACACGATCTGAAAGGGCGAGTTCGCCTCGATCGCGCCGCCCGCATCGTTGTAGATCGCCTCGCCCGGACGCGAAAGCAGGCGCGCCGCGCCGTTTTCCTCACCGAGAATCAGGTACGAGTCCGCCTCGCCGCACTGCAGCGCGATCCGCACCGCCATCTGCCCCATCGTGCTCCTCGCGAGCGAGTACGCGCCCGCAAGCGTCTGCGAGCCGAGCAGCACATGGATGCCGAACGCCCGACCCTGCCGGACGAGCCGATCCAGCAGCAGCGAAGCGTCCTGCGCCAGCGCATCGTCCGACACGAAGAACTCCTGGAACTCGTCGATGAGCAGCAGCGTCCGCGGCATCGCATCCCCGGGGCGTGCCCCCCGGTACCCGGCGAGGTCCTGCACGCCCGCCTCACGGAACTTCTCGCCGCGCCGCTTCAGTTCCGAGTCGATTTTCTGCAGCACGCTCAGCGCAAACTCCCGGTCGCTCTCGATGGCGATCGCCCGCGCGTGCGGCAGCCGACCCGCCGCGTAGATCTTGAACTCCACGCCCTTCTTGAAGTCCACCAGGTACATCTCCACCTGGTCCGGCCCGTACCACAGCGCGGCGCTGGTCACGATCGCGTGCAGCAGGTTCGATTTGCCCGATCCGGTCTTGCCCGCGATCAGCACATGCTGCGCCGTGCCGCGGCCCAGCGTCAGCAACTGCTGCCGCGTCGCCCCCGTTCGCCCCAGCGGGACACGCAGCTCGCCCGCGCTGTTCATCGACCATTCACGCCCGTCCTCCGGCGCGATCACGCGGAACGGCACCTCGACGCGCGACGCGTCCGACGCCGCCTTGCCGACCGATTGCACAATGCGTGTCAGCGATGTCTCGCCCGGCGGCGCATCAAGGGCCAACGGGTATCGCGCAAGCACGTCATCCCGAACCTCGCACGTCTCGGCGCCGCAGAAGACCGTCACCCCCGAGCCGCGAAGATCGCTCCGGTCGAGCCCCTTGGGCAGCGACTCCCGCACATCCGTGGCGATCATCGTGTACACGCCGCACCGCTGTCCGCTGGAGATGATGCTCGCCAGGCGCCGTGCCGCCGACTCGTTGAATCCCACCGGAAGATCGGCGATCACGATGAACCGATATGGCTCGGCGATCTCGCCCGCACGCGCGTTGTACTCGTCGATTGTCGCGTACTCGTTGCGCAGGTACTTCTGGATCACATTCTCCATGTGCTCCGTCAGGTCCGTCAGGCGCTGCTCGATGTGCCGCTCGTCCGTCCAGATGCGGCCGTTGACGAGTTTGTCATCAAAGTCCGCAAGGTGCATGAATCCCGCGAAGCTCTGACCGAGGCCCACGGGATCGATGATCGTCAGCCGCGCCTTGCCCGGGGGAATCGTCGTCAACACGCGCACCGCCGCCGCCCGGAGTGTCTCCATGGCCCGGGTGCGGCCCTCGCCCGAATGCTCCAGCACCAGCCCGCCCCGCCCGGCGCGAAGGTCGACACCGAACGGAACCTCGAACGGCGCTGCTTCTTCCTCCGCACCGCCGGCGGTCGAGAGGACGCCGAGACGAATCCACCGGTGATCGCTCCCGCGCACCTCCGTCTCGAGAGTCGACCACGCCGGCGCCGCCGAGTTGTTCAGATCGTCCAGCGCACCCTTGGCGCGCTCGGCCCGGTCCTTGTTCTCGCGCTGGCGCTGCCCCGTCTCACGCCGAATCCGAGCCGACTCGGCGTCCAACGCCGCGATCGCGCTGTCGTGCGCTTCTGTGAACTCACGCGTGGCGTTCTCGAAGACCCGCTGTGACTCCGCCAGCGAGTGCCGATGCACCGACTCAAACTTCTCGCGCTCCTTGGCCAGCCGCTGTTCAAGCGCCGCCCGCGCCGACTCGAACTCATTGGTAAGCGCCGCCGCCTGAGCGTCGCGAGAAGCCACGAGCGCGCCCTCCCGTTCGCTCCCGGAGGCACGAATCTTGGCGCTCTCCTGCTCGCGTTTCTCGTGCACACGCGTCTCCGTCTCGGAGCGTTGGTGTGCTGCGTCCTGCTGCACCCTCGTGAGCGTCCGGCCCGCTCGAGCGAGCGCCTCTGAGGCTGCAACCGAACGTGCCGCGATACTCTTGCTCGCGATGTTCCGAACGAGGAACCACAGGCCGGTGCCGCCGAGCGCTCCAATCACCGCGCCCACATACGGGAGCGCCCGCATCTCCCATTCGGAGAGCGCCAGCCCGCCAACCAATCCCCCGACCCCAAACACGATCGCGAAAGTCGCCAGCGCCCATCGCTGGGCGAACTGTGGCGATCGGAGCGACCCCAGCGCGGTCACCGCACTTTCCGCGTGGTCCACCGAGGACTCGGCATCACCGAGAGCGACCGACCCGTCCGGCTCTGTCGGCTCCGGCGCGGCCGCCGGCTCATGCTCGTAGAACTTCCAGTGCTGATCGGCCTCCTCCCTGGCGCTCTGCAATCGCTTATTCAGCGACCCCACTACCTCCGCGATGCGATCAAACGCCGCCTTCGACTGGCGCTCATCCGCGTCCGCGACGGTATCGATCAGCCACAACTCTTCTTTGACACGGTCGCGTACCTTCTGAATCGCACTCGCGGATTTCTCACGCAGCGACTCTCGTTTCGAGCGATAGTCTCGCTCCAGCGCTACCCGCTCGCTCTTGGATCGCGCCTCGAACGAGGCGGAGCGCTCGGCGTATTCCTCCTCGATGCGCTGCGTCGTTTCCTCGAGCCGCTTGCGCGCCGACCGCGTCGCCGACTCGTAAGTCCGCTCAGCGGCGGCGCGCTCGTTCTCATCGAGCGAGCGAATCGCCGCTTCCCCTTCGACGACCGCGCGGCACGCCGCATCCATCGCCTCCAGCGCACGCTTCGGGTCCGGGACCGGCGACTCGTCACCGCTCATGAGCACTCCCGCCGCGCCTGCTGCACCAACTCCTGCATCCGCTCCATCGCCGTCACCGCCGCCGCGATCCGCGCGTCGAGGCCGTCGATGTACTTCGAGTCGAACGCCCGAGCCACCTGATCGTCCCACTCGGCGCGCGCTTCCGTGTGCCGAACGCGCAACGTCCGCAGGGCATCGTGCAACTTCTTTCGGCCGACCGCCAGACTCACGACGATGCATCCTCCTCGGGCTGGTCGCGGATAGTACCCGAACCGTCCGCGAGCGCCCGCAAAACACGGACTCGCTCACCCTCCATAGCAATCACCAAGTCGGTGCCGGCGCGCCAATACGCCTCAAGGTCGGGCCACGCATCGCGCACCTGCCCGATCGTCGCCGATACGAGCCGCGGCTCGCCGACCAGCGTGGGCGCACCCGCCACGAACCAACCCGAGTCGCCGGGAAGCGCATCACCATCTCGCACCAAGAACAAGAGGTCCTCTCGGATCACGCGCGCATCGATCACGACCCGGAGCCGATCGTCCGGCATCTCGCCCTCGATCGCCGCGTCTCCCACAACCTCCGTCACCCGCCTCGCGCCCAGCGACACATCGGCCGACTCGATACTCGGGGCCGCCTCGCGCTCGAGCAGGCCCGGCAGCATCGCCCGGACCGCCGCCACAACCTCCGCCTCGACAGGCATGCCGCCGCCACTGGACCCCCCGCGCGACATCGCTTGGCGCACCGTTCCCGGCGAGTCGTCGAGCGTTCCCTCCATCCACGAAGCGCTCAGCGCTACGTACTCATCCAGCGAACGCGACATCAACTCGAGCATCGCCGCCGCCTTGGGCAGGTCGATCGATACCGACACCGACAACCCCTGCACCGCCCCCGCGTACAGCGCCCGATCGTGCTCAAGCCGAACCGCCCACTTCCGAGACGCCTCGAGCCGCTCTTCCGCGTCGCGCAGCGCCTCCTTGGCGCGGCCGATCGCCTTCTTCTCGTCTACGAGCGACTTCTTCTGAATCTGGGCGCGGTACAGATCCGACTTCGCCCGCGCCAGCATCTCGCCCCGCCGCTGCGTCTCCGCCCGCCAGTAGGTCACCCGGTCTCGCTGAAGCCAATCGATCGTCTTGGCGATCTCGGCCTCCGCCGACGAGAGGATCGATGCCACATCCCGCGCAAACACCAAGATCGCCGCCCGCAGCGGACGGAGCGCCTCGACCGATCTGATCCGCGCGCCCTCACTCATCGCTGACGCAGATATTCCTCGATCCGATCCGCTTTGCGCATCAGGAACGGCACCTGTTCGTCCGCCGCACGCGAGAATCGCGCCAGCGTGCGCAGCGTCTGCTCGAACTCCTCCGCGAACTTCCGCTGCTCCTGATCGCGCCAGGTCTGGCCCAGCGCGTTGAACCGCCCCATCAGACCGGTCATATGCGATTGCAGCTCCGCGTTGAACCTCTTGAGGTCATTCGCGAATCGCCGCAACTCCGCCGGATCAACAATCGCCTTGGCCATGCACACACCTCATCCCGGCGGAGCATCCTCGCCGCCGGAGAGAGTGTAGGCGATGGGCCCGATCCTCACGGCGCGATCGCGCCCCAGTTGCCGAGGACGATGTTCAGGTCGTCCACATCGACCACGCCATTTCCCGTCAGATCAGCGCCCGAACCGGGCGGCACAACCGCCTGCCACATTCCCAGCAGGAAGTTCAGATCGTCAACGTCCACATCCCCGTCCCCGTCGAGATCACCGGTCACACTCGGATCGCACGCCGCCATTAGCAAAGAGTTGGCAGCGCCGGGCGCCCCGGCCGGGTACGCGATCGTCGCGCCGTCGGTCGTCTGCGCCGAGAAGTAAAACGCGATCGGCCCGGCACATGGTGCCGCCGGAAACGCCGCCTCGAAGTCCCCGCCGCCCAGGTCCGTCATCGTGACGCTCACAAATCCCGCGCCGTTGTCGTAATGCAGTGTCGCCGAGCCGGGAGCGAGCACGCCCGCCGTCTCGGTAATCCGCACCGGTATCGTCGCGCCGCTCGATGCGATCGACGCAGGAACACCAGACGGGAACTCGAACCGCAGGAACATGTCGGGCATCGTCCAGACGAACAGCCCGCGCTGGATGTCGCTCCCGATCACCGTGCCGTCGTTAAAGAACGGGTACACGCTCCACAGGCCGGAGAACAGCGCCGCGTCGTTCGCGGGATAGGTATCGAAGTACGCGGTCTCGACGGGCGCTTCCGGATCGGTCGCGTCGAAGACGCGAACGCCGCTCCGGTAGTTCGCCTCGAAGATCCACGGCCCGATCGTGTACAGGTTGTGACCGATCGCCGTGGAGTCGTTGATGAACTCGCCTACAACAAACGGATTGTCGATGTCCTCGACGTTGATCACGATCGTGCGTGTGTTCAGGACGACATCGCCCTCATCAAGCTCGTCGCCCAGATAGAAATA
>CALFMQ010000256.1 GCA_937879825.1 uncultured Phycisphaerales bacterium | reverse complement strand
AGGCCGCCAAACCGTAGGGCGTCGAGTTGGCGAGTGAGACTGCTCCCTGTTCGTCGCGGAACGTCTGGATGGTGACGACGGGGCCGAAGATCTCCTCCTGAACGACGCGGCAGTCGCTTGAGAGCCCGCGGATCACGGTCGGTTCGAAGAAGAGACCGTCCTTGCATCGGGGCGGGAGGCGGTCTGGCGCCACGCGAACGCCGCCGAGGAGAAGTTCTCCCCCCTGCTCCCGGGCTGCCTGGACGAATGACTCGATCTTGGCCAGTTGCTCGCGGCTGGTCTGCGCGCCGTGCTGGGTCGTCGCTTCCATGGGATCGCCGACTTGCAAACTCCGCGCACGCTTGACGAATGACTCCACGAACCTGTCGGCGATTGACTCCTGAATCAGGAATCGCGAGCCGCACAGGCAGATCTGGCCCTGATTCGAGAATGCGGCGCGAACGGCGTTATCGAGCGCGAGTTCGATGGGCGCATCGTCGAAGACGATGTATGGATTCTTGCCCCCCAGTTCGAGAGAGACTCTCTTGAGCATTCTGCCGGCGTGCTCGGCGATCCACTGACCGACCTTGGTTGAGCCGGTGAAGGAGACGGTGGGCACGTCGTGGTGCGTGACGAGGACGCCCCCGGTCGACGCGCCCAGACCATGAACGATGTTCACGACTCCGGGTGGGAGACCGGCCTGCGCCATGATGTCGCAGAGCAGGAACGCGGTGAGCGGCGTTACTTCCGACGGCTTGCACACGCAGGTGTTGCCCGTGGCGATGGCGGGCGCGATCTTCCAAGTGAGCAGATAGAGCGGCAAGTTCCATGGTGAAATGAGGCCGGCAACGCCGCGCGGCTTACGGAGCGTGTAGTTGAAGCAGTCGCGGCCCATGTCGTGCATGGCGGACTCTGTGTGGAGAATCGCGGTCGCGAAGTAGCGGAAGTTTGCCGCGGCGCGAGGGATGTCGACGGTGCGCGCCAGTGAGATTGGTTTGCCGGTGTCGCGCGACTCGGCGACGGCGAGTTCATCGAGACGGGCGTCGATCCCATCGGCGATTCGGAGCAGGACTTCCGAGCGCTCGGCTGGTGAGCGCGCGGACCACGAGGGGAATGCCGCGCTTGCGGCGGCGACCGCGGTGTTGATGTCGTCACGTCCGGAGTCCGGCACGCGGGCGAGCAGGCCGCCGGTCGCCGGTTCGATGACATCGAGGTACGCGCCGCTCGTCGGCGGGAGATGCCGGCCGTCGATGTAGTTGGTGAGTGTTCGCATGGGTTAGAGCGTGGGGAGCCGCCCGCCGTCAACGGGGAGGTTGATACCGGAGATGTACGACGCGGCGGGAGAGGCGAGGAACGCCACGGCCGCTGCTACTTCTTCGGGCCGGGCGAAACGGCCCATGGGGACAGAGGCACGCATCGAGTCGGCGACTTCGTTCTCCGTTGCCCCTTGTTTGCCGGCTCGAGTGGAGATGAGCGAGGAGAGGCGCTCGGTGTCCGTGAATCCGGGGAGGACATTATTGACGGTGATGTTGAAGGGCGCGAGTTCGACGGAGACTGTCTTGGCCCAGTTCGCCACGGCGCCGCGGATGGTGTTGGAAACGCCGAGGCCGGGAATGGGCGCCTTTACGCTGGTTGAGATGATGTTGATGATGCGGCCGAATCCGGCGGCCTTCATCCCCGGCAAGAGCGCCTGGGTCAGCACCTGATTGCAGAGCAGATGGGCCTCGAACGCCCGGACGAACTCGTCCGGCCTGGCGTCGACTGCCTGTCCCCCGGGAGGGCCGCCGGTGTTGTTGATGAGGATTTCGTAGTGTTGGCCCTTCTTGATCGCGTCATCGATCGTCTTCTTGAGGGCGTTGCTGTCGTAGAAATCGGCGACGAGGTAGGCGTGGGATTGGGACCTGGGCGTTGGGAGTGAAGCGCACGCGAGTTTCATCGCCCCGGCGTCGCGCGCCAGCAGCGTGATGGTGGCACCGAGCGATGCGAGTTCGTGCGCGCAGGCGAGCCCGATTCCCTTGCTCCCGCCGCACACGAGTGCCCGCTTGCCCGTCAGATCGGTATTCATCGCGGGGAGACTACCCGCACGACGCCCGCGGTCAAGGCGAGCCGGTTACAGGAACGGAGACGATGAAATCGGTGCCCTTTCCGAGTGTCGACACGACCTCAATCGTCCCCCCGTGCGCCTCGATCAGGCGTTTGGCGGTGGGAAGGCCGAGTCCGGAGCCGCCCGCCTTGGTGGTGACATAGGGCTTGAAGATCTCGTTGACTCGATCGGGATCGATGCCGGGGCCCGTATCGATCACGTGAACGCGTGCCTGAGCGTCGTCGCCTTTGCCCTCGACAATCTCGGTTCGGAGGATCAGTTCGCGGGCTCGTTCGGCGCCGTCCATCGCCTGCGTCGCGTTAAGGACGAGATTGAGCACCGCCTGCTTGAAGACTCCGGCGTCGATACGAACGGTGATCGGCGCGGGTGACAGGTCCGTGCGGAGTCGCACACCGTGATGCTCGGCCTGGGGCAAGAAGAAGTCCGCGAGTTCTTCGATGGTGCGGTTGAGATCGGTCTCGGCGGGTTCCAAATGCACGCGGCCCGCATAAGTCAGGAAGTCCTGGAGTGTGTCGCGGAGGCGTTCCGCCTCGCGACGGATGGAGTCCACGCGTTTACGGAGACGCTGGCGCTGGGAGTCATCGAGGGAAGAGTCATCGATGGCTTCGGCGAGCAGTTGGGCGTTGAGGCCGATTGTTGAGAGCGGATTCTTGATCTCGTGCGCGAGGCCGCCCGTCATGGCCCCGGTCTCGGCCAGATGCTCTGCGGTCTGGGCGCGGCGTTCGGCGGCGCGGGCGCGGGCGGTCTGACGGCGGACGGCGGCACGCATGGTCGGGAGCGCGATCGCGATACCGATGGCCAGACCGATGAACACACCGGAAAGCAATACCATTACACGATGGTCCTGGGAGTCACGAGATCGGGCTCAGCGACGAGGGGTGCGCGTGTAGCGGCGGGGACGCACCGTGATCTCGACATCTTCCATCCGCTCCACTTTCGTGGCGTGCCAGCCCTTGTCGGTCTGCTCGGCGTCGTACTTGACGGGTGAGCCATCGCGGAGGACACGGAAGCCGTCGCCCTCGATCTGCGTGTAGTGGACGAAGATGTCCTGCCCCTCCGGGCCGACAATGAATCCGAAACCCTTCCGTGGATCGAACCACTTCACGGTTCCTTCGACACCACGAAGCACATTGCCTGGCTCGTCGCCCATCAAGTGCCCCACGCACTCCCGGCATAATGGCCGGGTTGATCTTCCCTAAATTATCACAGGAGTGCGATGGGGGCAACGATGCGTCTGATGGAAACAACGAATCAGGCGGAAGTGACCTCCTGGGCGGCCTCTTCCTTGAGGATCGCCTTGCGGCTCAGTTTGATCCGGCCCTGGTCATCAACCGCGATGACCTTGACCTTGATTGAGTCGCCGATCGACACGACATCGGTGACGGCCTTGACGTAGCCGTCGGCGAGTTCGGAGATATGGCACATGCCGTCGGTTCCCGGCGCAAGCTCGATGAACGCGCCGAAGTCCTTGAGCGAGACCACCTTACCTGTAAAGACTGTGCCGACCTTGATCTCGGCGGTCAGGGCTGAGACCTCTGCGACGGCGCTGTCGATGTCGATGCCGCCCGTCGCGGCGATAAAGACGGTGCCGTCGTCTTCGACGTCGATGGTAACACCCCATTTTTCCTGGATTGCCCGGATCGTCTTGCCGCCGGGCCCGATGAGTTTGCCGATCTTCTCGGGGTTGATATTGAGCGTGACGAGCTTGGGCGCCCACTTGGAGATCGTGGCGCGGGGCTGAGCGATGACCTGCTCCATCTGCTCGATGATCTGGATGCGGCCGACGCGCGCCTGCTCGAAGATCTCCTTGATTTGCTTGAGCACGAGGCCGCGGGCCTTGAGGTCGAGCTGGATCCCGGTGATACCCTCGCGGGTACCGGAGACCTTGAAGTCCATATCGCCGAAGAAGTCCTCCTCGCCGATGATGTCGGTGACGAAGACCTCGTTCTGGTCGTTGTCGTCGGTGAAACGGCCGACGGAGATGCCCGCGCAGGTGTTCTTGATGGGGACGCCCGCGTCCATGAGTGCGAGGCACCCGCCGCAGACGGACGCCATCGAGGACGATCCGTTGGACTCGGTGATGTCGCTCACCAGCCGCACGGTGTACGGGAACTCTTCGGGGGAGGGGAGGATTCCCAGCAGCGAACGCTCGGCGAGCGCGCCGTGGCCGATCTCGCGGCGGCCGGGCCCGGTGATTCGACGGGCTTCGCCCACGCAGAAGGGCGGGAAGTTGTAGTGCAGGTAGAACTTCTTGGAGAACTCGGGGGTGAGTCCGTCGACGATCTGTTCGTCGCGGCTGGTGCCGAGCGTGCAGGACACGAGCGACTGCGTCTCGCCGCGCTGGAAGAGCGCCGAGCCGTGGGTGCGGGGGAAGACTTCGACTTCCATCTCGAGGGGTCGGATCTGCTTGAAGTCGCGGCCGTCGGCGCGGAGTTTCTTCTCCACGATCAGTTGGCGCGTCACCTTCTTCTCGAGTGTGCGGAATGCTTCCTTGGCGTGGTTGCGGCGGGTCGAGGACTCGACGAACTGCTCGTAGGTGCCCTTGGCGTTCTCGACGAAGTGCTTATCGAGCATCTCGTCGCGCATCGCCTTGATGCGATCGCTGCGCTCGGTCTTGCCCTTGATCTGGCGTGCCTCGACCATGGCGCTGTGGCATGCGTCCTTGACGATCTTGGTGATGTCCGCGGGCACGAGCGCGAGGTTATCGCCGAGGCGCTTCTGCTGTCCGGCCTTCTTCACGAGTTCGTCGATGAGCGCGAGGACTTCCTTGATGCCCTCGTATCCGAACTCGATGGCTTCGAGCACGTCCTTCTCGGGGAGTTCGGCGGCGCCGACCTCGATCATGTTCATGCCGTCCTTGTGCCCGGAGAGCACGAGGTCGAGATCGGAGTATTCCATCTGCGTGACGGTCGGATTGAGAACGAACTGCGGGCCGTCGTCGGTGTGGACTCGACCGACGCGGACGGTGGCGATGGGGCCTTCGAAGGGCGCATCGGAGATGGCGAGGGCGGCCGACGCGGCGGTGCCCGAGAGGACATCGGAGTCGTTCTCGCCGTCGTGGCTCATGACCCAGCACTGGACCTGGATCTCGTCGACGAATCCGTCGGGGAAGAGCGGACGGATCGGGCGATCGATCATCCGCATCGTGAGGATTTCTTTCTCGTTGGGAGCGCCCTCGCGCTTGCGGAAGCCGCCGGGATACTTGCCGGCGGCGGAAGTCTTCTCGCGGTAGTCAACCGTGAGCGGGAAGAAGTCGATGCCGGGCCGGGGATCGGCGCGGACGACCGTCGCGAGGACCGCGGTTTCGGCGTAGGTTGCGATGACAGCGGAGGAAGCGAGTTTGGCGACCTTGCCGGTCTCGAGCGTCAGCGTGCGTCCGCCGATCTCGCGCTGGACCTTGACATAACCCATGATTTGCCTGTCCTTTCTCCCATGGCGCTGGGCGCATAGCGCGCCGGAAGCGGCTCATCGGGATCGGTCAGCGGTTCGCTCGCCAGCGGATCAGGCAGAAGGCAACACGCAGAGGTTGATGGCTGCGGATTGCCTGCTGCCCTACTGGGCCCGTCGCGAACGCTGACGGTTGGAATGAAATAGAGCCCGCGCTTACTTGCGCAGGCCCAGTCGATCGATCAGTTTGAGATACGAGTCACGATCGGTGCGCTTGAGGTAGTTGGTGAGTCGGGTGCGCTTGGAGACCATGCCCATGAGGCCGCGACGGCTGGAGTAGTCGTGCTTGTTGTCCTTCATGTGCTCGGTGAGTTCGCGGATGTTCTCGGTGAGAATCGCGACCTGCACTTCGGGGGAGCCCGAGTCGTGCTCGTTGCGCCCGTAATCTTTCATCAGCTCGGCCTTGCGCGCCTGTGAGATTGCCATCGTTGCTCCGCGTGATACCTGTATTGAGAAACAACCACCCGCGAGCGAACCGATAACGGCGGCCCTCGCTGGGCGGTCAGGGTATGTTAGTGAACCCCTATCCCGTCTTCAACCACCCCCCTCCATTGACACCCGCCCATGCCAACCTTCCCCGAGCGGAAACCCGGTTCGGGCCCTCTGCCCGGTCTCGCGCCACGCCCCCCCCTGCTAGGATCGCCTCCATGCGTCTTGCCTCCCGAGTCGAGTCCCTTCCGCCCTCCTCAACCCTCGCGGTGACGGCGAGGGCCAAAGAACTGGCCCGGGAGGGTGTGGACGTGATTTCCTTTGCGGCCGGGGAGCCGGACTTCTCAACGCCCCAGATGGTGGTCGAGGCGGCGGTGTCGGCCCTCAGGGGCGGGCAGACGAGGTACGGCCCGGTGCCGGGCGACCCGGAGTCGCGGCGTGTCATCGCGGAGAAGCTGACGCGGGAAAACCGGATTCCGGGGGTGACGGCCGACCATGTGGTGATCTCTTCGGGTGGGAAGCATTCGCTGGCGTTGCTGTTTCAGGCGCTGATTGATGCCGAGGCGGGCATGGACGAGGTGCTGCTGCCGGTGCCGGCGTGGGTGAGTTACGCGCCGATGACGACGCTGGCGGGCGGCAGGGTCGTCGAGATTCCGACGACTTCGGCGAACGATTTCAAGATGACGCCCGGGCAGCTGGAGCGGGCGATCACCTCCAGATCGCGGATTCTGGTGATCAACTCGCCAAGCAATCCGTGCGGAACGATGTACTCGCCTGAAGAACTGCGCGCATTCGCGCAGATTATTGCAGACGCGGCAAGGACAAGGGCGCCTGATCTGGTGGTCATCTCGGATGAGCTGTACGAGAAGATCGTCTTCGGCGGGATCGATCACTTCTCGATCGGGTCCGTGCCGGCGATCGCCGATCGCACGATCACTGTGAATGGATTGTCCAAGGCGTACGCGATGACGGGGTGGCGCGTCGGCTACTTCGCCGGATCGGGCGCGTTTGGATTGAAGGTCGCCAAGGGTGTGGCGAAGTTGCAATCGCAATCGACCACTTCGATTCCGACATTCATCATGCCGGCGGTTACGGCTGCACTCACGAAGTGCGAGGGCGAAGTTGCTCGGATGCGTGAAGCGTTCGCGGCGCGGGCGACGATCGCGTACTCATTGGTCGCGGGCATTCCGGGCGTGGTGTGCCCGCAGCCGACGGGGGCGTTCTATCTGTTCCCAGATGTTAGCGCGCACTTCGGGAAGAAGAGCGCGCAGGGGCGGGAGATCACCTGGGCTGCGGCGTTTGCGGAGGCGCTCCTCGAGGAACAGCGTGTGGCTGTGGTGCCGGGCGAGGACTTCGGGAGCGGCGGGGAGAAGTGCTTCCGTCTGACCTTTGCGTGCGACGAGAAGAGCATCCGCGAGGGAATCGGGCGGATCCGTGCGTTTGTCGAGGGGCTGCGTTAGCCGCTGCTCGGTGAGATCGCCGGCGTGGCCGCCGGGTTCCGTTGGTCGCCGGTGACTTTGGCGGTGAGCCAGGTGCGTCCCTGTGAGTGGATCATGCCGGTGGGGCGGCCCATTTCTGCGAGAGCCAGAAGCAGTTCGTCGTCGGTGATTCGTTTGATTTGAGAAGGTGACTCGCCGGTGCGCACGGCGAGGCGCACCATGACAGTGGGATCGGTACGGACGACCTGGATGATCGGCGGGAGCGGTTCGACGGGTTGGGCCGGATCGATCCCGGCGATGGTCTGGGGTTTACCACCTGGGATGATCAGGATGCTGAGGGAAGCGAGCGCGATAAGTGCCGCGGACGCGAGGACTCCGGCGCGGACTTGGCGGGCGCGGGCGACTCGCCGGACGCGGGGCGTGAGATCCGCGAGCATCTGCCCTTTGCGCTGTCGTCCCGACTGGCTGAGTTCGTGATTGGAGTCGTCATTCATCGTTGGCGTCCCCCCCCGCCTTGGCGCGCAGGCGTTGCGTGGTGCGTGAGAGGCGGCCGTCCACGGTGCCGGGCTTGAGACCCCTCGCCCGGCCGATGCGCTCGAGTGTCCACCCGAAGCGGTAACGCATCTCGAGTAGGGCGGCCGAGGGCTCATCGAGCGACGCGATCTGCTCTGCGATCCATTCGAGTTGCTCGGTGTTGTGCCTCGTTTCGGACTCGGGCGCTGACGCGCTTCGTTCTCTTGCAGCGCGCCGGTTATCGCGTCGGAGTTGGTCGTAGCACGCGGTGAGCGTCACTCTACGGAGCCATGCCATGAGTTCGCCCTCGGAGTTGATGGGCTTCATGCCCTTGATGATGCGGACGAATGCGTCCTGCACGGCGTCGAGGCAGAACGCTTCATCCCTTCGGGTCGCTTGTCTGGCCCATGCATACATCTGGTCGAATCTCTCGCGGTAGAGGCATGCGAACGCCTCGGTGTCACCCGAGGCGATCGCGGCGGTCAGTTCACGGGTGGAGACTTCCTGGTGCACTCGTCGCTCATTGTGGCGAGTTGCCCTAGCGCCCGCTCGGATTGGCGATCTGCTCCGTCAGAGTCTTGATCTTGATCTGTGCGCGCTGGATGTCGGCCTCGCACTGCTGCATCCGTCCTTCGGCCTTGGCGACCTGGAGTTCGGCCTCCTGGACGGCGTAGTCGTCGAGATTGCCGGCGTCGCGCATTTTGCGGGTGGTCTCCAGACGACTCTGGAGCATCGCGTGTTCATGCGATGCAACCGTGAGGCGCGCCTGCGCCTCGGCCATGTCGACCTCCGCCAATGCGGCCTGCTGGCGGTTGATCGCGGCCACGTTGCGCGAGCCCTTTGTGTCCTCCAGCCCCTTGAGAATTCGTTGCACCGCGTTGAGCTGGTCGACGGTTCCGCGAACGATGAGCAGCCCGGTGTCTGCGTGGTAGCGCACATTGGCCTTGCCGTCGAGCATCGCGAGGGCCACTTCGACGGAGGAGAGGATGTCCTCGGGCGCGATGGCGGGTTGGTACTGCTCGATGCTCCAGACCTCGGATCGTTGCTCGGAGACACCGGCCCTGCCCATGTCGCTTCGGTTGATCGCGACCGCATCGCCCAACCAGTCGACGGTGAGCGCCCACTGGCGTCCCGTGTCGTCGGCCCACTGGACATTGGAGAGCAGGTCCATGGCCGTCATGAAGGTGACCTCCTTCATGCGGACCTCGGGCATCGGGAGGGACGACAGGTCCGCGAACGAAACGATATTGACGCCTCCCGACGCGGCGGCGGCGGATTGGATCGCTGCGATGTACTGGGCGACGGTGCCCCCCTTGAACTCCAGGGTCAACGGCTTCGTCCAATCGATCTGAGCGTCGTCCCCGTCGGCGGCGAGGACCGACTCGACCAGAGGAGCAATGGCAGACAGGCGCCCCGGAACCGCCTGTGCTGCTTGGGAGATACCGATCGTCGAGAGAGCCAGGATCGCCGGCCAGATCTGCTTCATGGGTTGGGCCTCCGTTGTTAAGATAGGGACAGGGACAGTCATTCCGATGATGATTGAACGGCGCCGGTGTCCGAGTTTCGCGCGGGGGTCAACATTTTTCCGGATGCGGACAAAGCGGCCGAGAATGCGTACACTCTCCGCCCTATGCACTTTGAGGCCCACCACAATGTGATCGCGGAGCTTGAGGCGCGGATTTTGACGATCCGTGACTCTCTTTAACTACGACTCCAAGCGCGCCAAACTGGCCCAACTCGAGG
>CALFMQ010000255.1 GCA_937879825.1 uncultured Phycisphaerales bacterium | reverse complement strand
CGCGTTGTTCATCGCGACCGCATCAAAGCCGAGCGAAACCAGATCGCCCTGGACGGCGCCAGAGAGGTTGCCGAAGCGAGGCGACGCCCCGCTCGGATCACCACTGAGGAAGATCGACCCATCGAACCGGATCACGCCCTGCGCGACATAGTCGAGGCCGCCATCGTTGATGATGGAGCCGTCCTCGTTGATCAGCGTGAACGCCTTGCGACGCAGCAGGATGATGTCGTCCGCGGAGACGCGGAGGCTACCCCCGGCCGCGACCATGTCCCCGAGCCGCGCCTCGTTGGTCGCACGGACCGTGAGGTCCCCAAGAGCCGTGAACTTCTCGTTCTGGCCCATCAGGAAGTTCTGCACATCGAACGAAACGCCCTGCTCGCCGACGATCGTCGCCTTCAGCGGCACCTCGCGGACGCCGTCGCCGCCCGCGGTAGACATCGCGAGCGTCTTGAGCGCCTCCTCGGAGCCGACATCGCCGTTGAAGACAATCAGGCCCTTGTCTGTCGTCTGAAGTGCCAGGTTGAACGGACCATCGATGGTCGAACCGAACCGCAGCACGCCGTCACCATCATCCGCGATGCCGATGCTACGCATGATCGTGTTGTCGCAGAGCGTCACGGCACCCTCGTAGTTCTGATCGTCCGTCGTGCGGATGAGCATGCCGAACACGCCGGGCGTGTCGATCTTCGTCGTGCCGCGCACATCCAGCGATCGCAGCGCGTTGATGGCGCCGACATCGCGGGTGAAGAGCACATCGGCGTCGATGGTCAGGTCGTGCCCGCCGTTGACCGTGTCCTCCACGAACGAGTCGAAGTGAACCTCGTCGCCGGTGAGCAGAACGTGCTCGCCCACGAACACCGCACCGTGGTAATCCTGGTTGAGCGCCGTGAGCACATCGCCGTTCAGATTGGCGATGCCGATGACATCCAGCGATGTCAGCGAGAGATCGGCATCGATATCCGAGCCCGTCTCGGAGTTCAGGAACAGGAGCGTGCCGTCAACAAGGCTGTTGCTGTCGAGCGTGATGCCCGAGTCATTCGAAGTGATGTAGTAGTTCATCCCGGTCGTCGGAGCGCCGAACTGCGAGACCAGCGGCAGGGCGATCGACGGAATCCCCGCATCCTGCTCGAAGATGAAGGTGTCCGGGCGCGTGCCGCCCAGGCCCGGGCCGAAGAACATCGGATCATTCGTCCGGGCGTCGATGTTGGCCATCGCGAGCCCCGAGTCATTCCCGGCGCGCAACGCGATCGTCTGGCCCGCCAGCGACTGGCCCGGTGAGATGAACAGCACCTGGCCGGTGCCGTCGAGACCGGCGTGAGCATCGACGAGGTTCTGCGCGTGCACGAAGCCGTCGAACTCGACGTTGTCGTTGGCGCGGAACTTCGCGAAGTCCCCGATCGTCAGGTCATCCTCGATGCGAACAAACTCATTGGCGAACCCGTCAACACTCAGGATGCTCTGCGCGCCGGTCATGCCGCCGAAATCACCGCCGAAGATCAGCCACCCGTCGGTGATCGTCACCTCCAGGTTGGTCGTCTCGGGCGTGTCGATGAACCCGAACGGCCCGGCGCCGACATACTTGTCGACCGCCTGCGTGATGCGAACGAACCGGTTGGGATCAACACTCGCAAGCCCGAACTGCACATCGCCGGTCGTGCCCTCGAGGTTGATATCCCCCAGGTTCGTCGCGGTCAGATGCGTGCCGAGAATCACGTTGTCAATGATCGAGTGGCCCGCGACCATGTCGATCTGCGTGCCTGTGATCGAGAGGTCGAAGTCCGGGTAGCCGGGATGATCCGGCAGGAACCCGAACTGGATGTCGTCGCCCGCATCCACGCGGACGGCCCCGCCGGAAACGATCGAGTCCTCGAACCGGACGAGGTCCGACGCCGAGATGTCGAGCGAGCCGATCAACTGGTCGCCCACCATGCCGCCGAAGTCGCCGCCCATGATGAGCGAGCCGTTGGTGACATCGATGGTCAGATGGGTGTTCTCCGGATTGGCCAGCAGCCCCGACACGCCGGAAGTGCGGAAGTAGCGCGAGTCGGCCTGCGTGATGTGCACGGACCGCCCGTTGGCTACGCCCGCGAGGCCGAAGTCCACGCCGCCCGTCGCGCCGACAAGATTGATGTCGCCGGTGGTCGCGGTGAGCGTTGTCCCGAGCAGCGCGTTATCAACAATGGAATGGCCCGCATTGAAATCGAGCGAGTCGGCGGTGATGAACAACTCGAACAGCAGCCCGGCCGCGTCGCCACCGTCCATCGGCTCGACATACTCGAACCGGATGTCGTTCCCGGCCGTGAGCGACAACCCGCCGTTGGCCTTGTTGATGTCCGAACCAATGGAGATGTCGTTGTCCGCCAGGAGCGAAACATCGCCGGCAAACCCTTCAATCGACGAAGGATCGATGTACTGATCGCCGCCGATATCGCCCTCGGGCCCATCGACGACCCGGATATTCGTCGGGTCGAGCAGGATTCTCGCGTTGGCGAAGCCGTCCACCGTGTCGCCCTTGAGCTCGCCCTGCAGCCCGAGCGAGTTCTTGGCGCTCACTTCACCGGACCCGCCGTGCCCGCCGCGCGCCCCGCCCGACAGATCGACCACCGAGCCGCGCTCCATGGTCGTGTCGCCCCGATAGGAGTGCACCAGCACCTCGCCGCCGTGGGCGACGCCCCTGCCGCCCGCGGCAGAGGTCACCGAACCGGCGCCGAGCGTCGTTCGGTTGGTCGAAGTCAACTCGACGCGTCCCGCGCGCCCGTTATCAGCGTCCGCCGAGACCGAGCCGTCGTTCACAACAGTGGGGGCCTGCACCGTCACCCAACCCGCCTGGCCCGCCGACACATTGGTCGAGATCGTGCCGGTGTTGTGAACCGAGCCCGCCTGCGCTGTGAGCGTCACCTCGCCGCCGCTCGCCTCGATGCGGCCCGTATTGCGAATCGCCAGCGACAAGGCGTCGCCGGCCCCGAGCGTGACGCGACCGCGCCGGGCGCGGATCGTTCCGGAGTTCTCGATCGCGGGTGATCCGCTCACATCCGTCACGGCGCCCATCGCCGGGCCGCTCGCGGTTGTCATCTCGGTCCCGTCGATCCTGGCGCTGATGCGCGACCCGCGCTCGCGGATGAGCACATCGTTGCCCGAGAGCATGGTGACCAATCCACGATCCGAAACAATCGTCCCCGAGTTGGCGATGGTCTTGCCGATGAGGTTGACCGCGTCCGCGGTGATCAATCCCTCCGCGACGATCCCGTTCTGCACGTTCGTGAAGTGATAGTTGCCCTTGAGGAAGTCGGAGTCCGAGAGATTGGCGGCACCGGCGTACAGCCGCCCGACATTCACCACCGAGTTGGCGCCGAACGCCACGCCCGCGGGGTTGACAATGAAAACGCGCCCGTTGGCCAGCAGGTTGCCGTCGATCGTCGTCGGGTCGCCGCCCACGATGCGATTGAGAACCCTGGCGTTCTTTCCGGGCTGGATGAACTGAACCGTTTCGCCCTTGAGGATGTTGAACTGCTGGAAGTTGATGATCGCCTTCCGCCCCGTGCGGATGGTCGTCAGCGCTCCCTGCTGTGAGATACTGGCGTTGCCCGCGACTACCTGCGCACCCTCGGGGGCGCCCAGCGCGTGGGCCGCGGTGATACCGAGCACCGAACCGGCGAGTGTGGCCACCAGGCCCGGGCTACGCGAAAGCGAGATCGCGCGTGAAGAGTGCGTCCATGTCTTCATTTTTCTCTCCCTGTGCACCGACATGCCCGCCGGGACTCCCGACGGACCATTGATCTTCCTGTTGTCGTGGCCCGACGCCTGTGCGCGGCGGGTCAGAAGATCACTGTGAGCACAAAGTGGACCTCACTGTCGCCCTCGTCAACCTCCGTTCGGCCAAGTGCATCCTCAATCTCGTGGAGTGCTACGCCCCAATCGACACGGACGTTCAATGTCCTCGAAAGCGCAAGTTCCGCACCGATCCCCACGCTTACCAGCGTCGCATCTTCCTCAAAGCTCTGACGATCCTCATGGGCCACACGACCGAAATCGACGAACCCCTTGAAGATCAGGTCCCAGTCCACGGGCCCATATGGATATTGGGGGCGGAACCGGAACGGGGTTCCAAAGAACTCCGAGGGTTGCACGCTCGACGACAATCCCCGCGGCAGGTGGTATCGGTACTCAGCGGAAGCGATGAAGGCGTTATCGCCCGCCACGACCGCTTCCGGATAACCCCGAACCGTGTACAGCCCGCCCGCGGTCTGCTGGAAGTTCGGCACCAGCCGGTTCCCGAATGCGAACTGCGCCTGCGCGGTCAGCGCGATCTCATGGGCCAGGCCGGGCGACTCGTCCAGACTCGGGTTCAAGAGCGGCTCGAGATAGAACGAATGCTGCGCCCCGAGGCGCGCCACCGTCCAGTCGCCGTCCGCGTCAAACCGCCCCAACTTGTCGATCTCCGGTTCCTCCCCGCCCTCGAGCGAGAACTCGATCATCGCGGTCGCAACCGTCGATGACGACTCACGCTGCTGCTCCAGCGACAGCCCCGTGTATCCGATCAGGAACTCCTCGTCGCCGTGGATGTTGGCGAAGTTGTTGTCGACCTCGACCGACTCGGCTCGAATGCCACCGATCGCATCGATGAAGAGATCACGCCGCTGGAAGAAGTTCCAGATGAACTCGCCGCCGACGCTCGATCCTTCGCCCTCAAAGTTCGCATTCGGCAGGCCGACCTCCGACGCGTCGTAGGTGTACCACGAGCCGTACACCCGCCATCGCAGGCGATCCGATCCGAAGAACGGCCGGGAATACGAACCAGAGAACGCATGGATGTCCTCGAATCCCGCGGTCATGTACTCGAGCGTGAGAATGTCGTCCGCGTTCGTCAACTGGTTGTGAACGAAACCAAATCGCTCACGCCAGTTGTTGGTGCTGTCTGTGCCGTTGTTCGCGAGCTGGAAGTACAGGAACCACGGCTTGTTCTCCGTCACGATGTAGTCCAGGTTCACCGAGCCCGGTTGGTCACCCGAAGCACCGACGGCCACATCGACGCGCCGACCCGGATGGCGGCTCAGGCGATAGATGTAGTCGTCGATCAGGTCCCCGCGGGGCACATCGATCGCGTTCGCGGTCGCGCCGTCGTCGGGCCGCACGGGCGAACGATCCCGGATCTGCTGGTGAACCGGGTGGTTGACGCTCTCCCCCTCCTTGAGCCGCTCGCCCATCCCGATCGTGCGCACATCCGTGATGATGCCCGTCGTCACCTCCACCGTCATCGATGTAAGGTCGGCCGGGCGCCGATCGACCACCTCGCCGTCGACCACCGCGAACTGGCGTGGATCAGGTTCGGCGTACACACCGATGAGGCCGAAGCCTTTGGTCAGCCGGTCGAAGACCGCGGGCGCGATGAGCGCCAACGCCGAGTCGTAGAGGTATGGAGTCGCATCGTCCGCGAGCTGCGCCAGTGTGAATGACTGCCCGGGAAACCCCTCTCTCGGTGCGATGAATCCGTCCGCGGTCCGCACCAGCGTGACCGTCGCCGCCAGCACTTCTTCCTCGCTCGGAAGCAGCGAGTTCTCGCGGATGTATCGAATCTCGATCCCCGTCACGAGGTGCCTGGCGCCGTCAAACTCGTCCGCAACCGCGAGCGGCGCGTCCGAGGTCGTGGCCGGAATTGCGGCACCATCGACCGGCGTCGCTGCCTGAGCACGGGCAGGGGCCGGGATGGCGAGCATCGCGCAGGCAAGGCCCGCGCACCGGCACAGCAGACTTGCGGCTGCACCCACCCCCAATGTGGACATCTTGTGGGCTCGCGATGAAGGGGTACGGCTGGCGATCGGGCGCTTTCGCATGTCGACTCCGTCATTCGTCGGGACCCGCATACCGCGGGTTGGGGGCTATTGGGACCAACACTCGATATCGGGCGTTGCGGGCACCATTCTTGTCGATTCCGCTGAGAACGAGCCGCGTCCCGGCGGCACCGAACCACAGATTACCCATGTTGTCCGCATCGCGCACCTTCGCAAGGGCACGTACTCGCCTTGGGTACGCTCAAATCCAGTCGATCGAACAGGATTTCGGACCTGACTTGAGTTCCTCACACCGATCGCCGATGGAACGATCGGGGCCCTTTCCAGGCCCCATGACCCCAGGGAACGGAGCCCCCTCCATGCGCCGAGTCAAAGCCGCCCTTGCCGCCGTTTCAATGACCTGCCTCCTTGCGGGGTGCGCCCACGCGCCGCGCCACGCGACGCTCGACATTGATCAGCCGGAAATGGCGCCGATCCTCACGCTCGGAGCTGGAGACGCCCTCGGATGGCGCATCTATCAGCAAGACGTCGTCCTCGCCATGCGAGACGGGTACTCCCGGGGCGTCTATCAGCCCCAGATTTTCCCCGACTTGGATGTCCGGGTGGTCGAAGTGCCGATCGACTGACAACCGCCGGTTGACCCATCTTGCCCTTCCTGTGCCCCTTCCGCACCCGGAACGATCCGCCGCGAAAGCGCTGATTGTGTCAACTCATGATTTGACAGGCTCTTACGCGGTGATACGGTGTCAATGGCGGTGCTCAGCACAGGGGCACGCCCATAGGTTCGGAGATTCAGAGACTTGACGACCCGCCTCTGGCGGGCGCCCGTTCGCGTTGTGCTCGCGCTCCGGCTCGGGCCGGGCGAGCGCGCACCTTTCGAACGGTACTTCCGGAGAGAGAGCATGGCCGCTCAAC
Organism: uncultured Phycisphaerales bacterium; assembly: GCA_937879825.1. Classification (GTDB taxonomy): domain Bacteria; phylum Planctomycetota; class Phycisphaerae; order Phycisphaerales; family UBA1924; genus JACKHC01. Next base: position 2,944 of record CALFMQ010000255.1, on the reverse strand, counting down.
GCATCGCGCTGCGCGCATTCCCATTACTGGCCGTCGCCTCGGCCGCGAGCACGACCCTCGCCGCGCCGATCACCGATCGCGCGTTCTTCGACTTCCTCAACCCGACCGTCATCGACTTCGAGACCGACGGTGCCGGCGCACCCGTTTCCCTGATCCAGGGACAGATCGCCACGCTCCCGGCCAACGAGTACGCCGCCCAGGGCGTCCGTTTCAACCAGAACATCGCGTGGGTCAACGACGGCAACGCCCAGTTTGATGCGGCGCAGTTCCTCGCCGCGACCCCCGTCGTATCGATCCCTTCCTCGCAGTTCAACTCATTCTCGATCCTCTTCGACGTCCCTGTCGAGGCGTTCGGCATGTTCGTGGCAAACAACAGAATCGCGGACCCGACCGGCCCGTCATTCACCGCCTACGACTCCGACGGCATGGTCATCGAAACCGTCATGTGGGGAGCGTCATTCATCGACGGCGGATTCTCGCTCGTGGACTACGGCTTCATGGGCATCTCTTCGCCGGGCCTCTCGATCGCTAGAGTCGAAATCACCAAGCAGGCGGCGATCCTCGACGACCTCACCTTCTCAGTCATCCCCGCACCGGGCGTCGTGAGCGCCCTGGCCGGAGCCGGGCTGATGGGCGCGCGTCGCCGCCGCCGCTGATCGATCGGATGCACACACGAACTCTACCGACCGCGGGGTGATGCCTATCCACTCCGCGGTTTTCGTTCACTCACTTCAGCGCCTTGAAAGCATCGATCGCGCGCTGGCGAGTCTGGCACAGATCACAGATCGGATCGGGGTACCGGAGTTCCCCGCGTAGCAATGATGGAATCGCCCACGGCTCGTGCACCGCGTCGCCCTCGACGCCGTTGAGTTCAGGCACCAGCGCCCGCACGAATCGCCCGTCGGGATCAAACCGCATGCCCTGCGATACCGGATTGAAGACCCGGAAGTAGGGGGCCGCATCCGTGCCCGTCGATGCCGACCACTGCCACCCGCCATTGTTGCTCGCCAGGTCGCCATCCACCAGATGCCGCATGAAATGCCGCTCGCCCCGACGCCAATCGATGAGGAGATTCTTGGTCAGGAACATCGCGGCGATCATCCGAAGCCGGTTGTGCATCCATCCGGTCCGCGCGAGCTGCCGCATCGCCGCGTCGACGATCGGTATCCCCGTGCGTCCCTCGCACCAGGCCGCAAAGTCGTCGTCCGAGTCGCGCCAGCGAATCCGGCGCGTCTCGAGTTGGAAGGGCTGATGCTTGCACAAGCGCGGGAACGCGACGAGCAGATGCCGGTAGAACTCGCGCCAGATCAACTCCGAGATCCACACCGAGGCGCCGGACTTCTCTTTCGACTTCGGATCCGGCGGACCACCATGGGCCCCGATCGCGAGCTCCAGGCACTTGCGGGCCGAGATCACGCCGTGCGCCAGGTATGGCGATAGCGTCGAGGTGCCGTTGATATCCGGACGATCGCGCAGTTCGTCGTATCGCGCGATCTTCGACTCGACAAACTGCTCCAGCCGCTTCTTCGCCGCGTCCTCACCCGCCGGCCAGAGGTCGGCGCGATCAAGAGCCGCATCGAAGCCCTTCACCGATGCCGGCACATCATCGCGCGTAACGCCCGCATCCGTCTGCTTGCGCGGCGGCGCGACAGACTTCACCCCATCCTCGCGATAGACACCGAGCCATTGCTTCTTGAACGGGGTGAAGACCGTGTACCAGCCGTCCTGCTGAGTTTTGACGGTCCCCGGAGTCAGGATGCATTGATCGTCCGACACGCGCACCCGGCACCCGATCGCTCGGCATCGGGACGCCACCGAGTCGTCGCGCCCGGCTTCATTCACCTCGTACTCGCGGTTGAAGCACAGACAATCAATGGCGTGCTCGCGGATGACGCGCTCCAGCACATCGGGAACGCCCCCGAAGTAGCGACATTCCCGAATGAGCAACGGGACGTTCAGCGCACTCAACGCGTCGGAGAGCGCTCGCAGGTTGCGGAGCAGAAACGCCACCCGGATATCCGCCCAGTCGTGCTGCTTCCACTGCTCGGGACAGATCACAAAAACAGCGATGACGCCATCATCCGAGACGCTGCACGCCTCCCGCAGCGCGGGATTGTCATGCATGCGCAGATCCGAACGGAACCAGATGAGCGATCTCACGAGCCCCACACCCCTTCAAGCACGACCAGGCACAACCACGCCCGGCACGACCACGCGATGGTGCGGACCCAGTTCGTCGAGACGAGCAAACGTATCGTTCCGGAGTCGTGCCCGCGCTCGAGCCGCCGATGCAGCGGCACCTGAATCAGGAATGTCGAGATCCACGCGATGATCAGCAGCCCGAAGGCCGCCTTGCTCAGTTGGTCGAGCCGTTCGGTTAGCGGAGCGAACGCGAGCATCGTGGCCGACGCGAGCTCGATCATCATCAGCGGGATCACGATGAACGAGATTCTTCTCTGATGCTGGCGCTCATACGTAACCCACTCCGCCTCGCCGACCAGCCGCATCAGCGGGTAATGGACAATCTGCACAAACCAGATGACGCCCGTCATCAGGAGGGTCGCGATCGCCTGTATCACCACGAGCTGCGGAGTGGCTTCATTCATGCAGACTTCATCTTCGCTCGCGGCCGGGCGCCGGATTCACCCCGCCAAAAGGTCGCTCAATGCCGCAAGGACGCGGTCCAACTCTTCGGCGGTCGTGTACGCGCCGGGCGACAACCGCACCGTGCCGTCCGGGAATGTCCCCATCGCGCGGTGCGCGTTGGGCGCACAATGCAGCCCGGTCCGGACCGCGATGTTGTACCGCTCGTCCAGCAGCCCCGCGATGTCCGGGCACGATCTCCCCTCGACGACAAACGCGACCGAGCCCGTCCGCTTGTTGATATCGCTCGGCCCGACCAAGCGCACGCCCGGCAATCCGCGCAGGTGCTCGGTCAGGCGAC
>CALFMQ010000254.1 GCA_937879825.1 uncultured Phycisphaerales bacterium | reverse complement strand
ATGTCGCGCCGCAGATCCGTAATCTCTCGGGCGCGACGGTCGGGCTGATCGCTGTTGGTTGCATCGGGCAGGAGATCGCCCAGCGGCTCAAGGCGTTCGGCGTGACGGTGGTCGCGACGCGGCGGGACCCTTCGAACCCGTACATGTATGTGGACCAGGTGGTCCCGACGGACCGGATCAACGACCTGATGGAGATGTGCGACGCGATCATTGTTGCGACGCCCCGCATCCCCGCGACGGACGACCTGATCGGTGCGCGTCAGTTCAAGGTGATGCGTCCGGGCATGGTGCTGATCGATGTGGGCCGCGGCGGTGTGGTCAACCAGAACGCGATGCTCGATGCGCTGCGTCGGGGCCGATTGGCGGCGGCGGGGCTGGATGTGTTCGCGACCGAGCCGCTGCCGCCGGCGTCGCCGCTTTGGACGATGCCGAATGTGATCGTGACGCCACACATCAGCGCCGCGAGCCCGTATTACTGGGAGCACGCGGTGGAGGTGATCGCGACGAACCTCAACCGGATGCTCTCGGGCGAGCCGATGATCGACGAGATCACTCATGAATGGCTCGATCAGCTGAAGCCGCGGAAGAGCGAAGCCGCCTCGCGATGAGCACGGGAGCCCCACCGCGCGGGCGTGTGGCGCGGCGCGCTTTGTGGGCGGCTGTCCTGTTCTCGGTCGGCATCTGTATCGCGCGGTCGTTGCCCGGGCTGGCGGTGGGGCCCGCGATGTTCCTGGGTTCGGGGGCGCTGGCGATGCTGGCGATTGTCGCCGGGCGGGGTGCCCGTGGTGCCGCTCTCCTGTCGATCGCGTGTGTGGGGATGGGCTTGGCGGTGTACGGCGGTCGGGCGCACACGGTGCGGGGCGACTCGATTCTGCGCTTCCTGCCCGATGCGCCGGCCCTGATGGAGGTCGAGGGCGTGGTGGCGTCGACGCCGATGATGACGCGCTCGCAGCGCGGATCGCTCGCCTCCTTTGCGCGCTACGACCCGATCGCGACGCGGTTCACGCTCCGGTGCACGCGGATGATGCTGGTCGACGGCGGCTGGCGGCGTGTGACGGGTCGGCTGCTCGTGAGAGTCAGCGGTGAGGCGGGCGGCCTGAACACGGGTGACCGCGTGGTGCTGACGGGGTTGGCGTCGCGGTTCCGCTCGCCGGGCAACCCGGGCGGCTTCGACGCGCCGGCGTACTACGCGCAGCAGGATGTCCGGGGTCGGATGTCGCTGGCGTCGCCCGGACTGATTGAGATCGTGGATGCATCACGGCCGGGGATCGTTGAGGGGGTGCGCGCCGAGGCGCTGTCGTTCCTGGATGAGGGTAGCGCGGATCGGAGTGAGACGCGGGCGCTGCTGGCGGCGCTGTTGCTCGGGCAGCGGGACGACGACATCGGGCAGACGGGCCCGGCGTTCCGCCGGTTGGGGATCGCGCACATCCTGGCGATCTCGGGGCTGCACCTGGGTCTGGTGGCGGGCGCGATGGTACTGCTGCTGCGGCTGACCGGCGATCATCCGCGGCTGGAGTCGCTGGTGGTGCTGGTGACGCTGATCGCGGCGCTGGTGCTGATTCCGGCTCGTGCGCCGATCCTGCGGGCCGCGCTGATGCTGGGTGCGTTCCTCGGCGCGGAGTGCGCCGGGAGGCGGTACGACCGGTTGAACACGCTCGCGCTGGTGGCGATCGCGGTGCTTGTGTGGAGGCCGAGTGAGTTGTTCTCGGCGGGATTCCAGTTGAGTTTCGGCGCGGTGGCGGCGCTGCTGGTCATTACGCCGATCCTGCGGGAGCGCTTGTTCGGCGAGCGGGACCTGCACGCGGAGGATCATCTGGGGCGATGGGTGTTGTCCGGCGCGAAGACAACGTTTGCGGCGTCGTTGTGCGCGTGGGGCGTGACGACGCCGTTGGCCGCGTATCACTTCGGTGTGTTTACGCCGTTCGGTGCGCCGGCGACGGTGCTGCTGTCGATTCCTGTGGCGCTGACGCTTGTGGCGGGGTATGCGTCGATGATTGTGTCGGCGGCCGTGCCGGCGCTGGAGGCGACGCTGCACGATGTGGTGTTTGCGATGGGCGGCGGGTTGCGGGCGATGGTGCTGGCGCTGGATGCGCGGGCGTGGGCCGTGGTGTCGCTCCCGCGGTTGTCGATTCCGTGGACGGTTGCGGCGACGGGCGCGGTCGTGTGGTGGATGGTGCGGGGGTCGTGGCGCGACGGGAAGACGATCGCGCTGACGGCGATTGTGGCGGCGTGGACCGGGTGGCGGATTCTCGGCGTGTCGCTCCCGGCTGAGGAGGTGCTGCGCGTTGATGCGCTGGATGTGGGGGATGGGTCGTGTTACTTGATGCGGTCGGGCGATGAGGCGGTGATGTTTGATTGCGGCTCGACCTGGTTCGGGATGGGCGAGAGTTCGATTCCTCAGGCGGTGCGGGCGCTGGGGAGCGCACCGGTGCGGACGGTGATCGTGTCGCACGCGGACACGGATCATTACTCGGCGCTGCTTGATGCGGCGGGCCCGATGGGTGTGCGGCGGGTCGTCACGACGCAGCAGTTCTTGGACGAGGCGGCGGGGGAGGCGGGCGGCGCGAGCGCGTATCTGCTGCGCGAACTCGCGGCGCGGGGAATCGAGGTGCGGACGGTGGCGCGCGGCGACACGATTGGGGTGGGTGATGTGGCGATGGATGTGTTGTGGCCGCCGGGTGATGCGGCGTTCGCGAAGGACAATGATGCGTCGATCGTGCTGATGGCGCGGGTGCCGACGGATGGCGGCGAAAGAACGGTTCTGCTCACGGGCGATATAGAGCGCGATGCGATGGATGGTTTGATGCCGTCGCTTCGCGGCGTTCGGGTTGACGCGATGGAGGCGCCGCATCACGGGAGCGCGCGGGAGTTCGCTGCGGACTTCGTGATGACGCTGGACCCGGGGTTGGTGGTTCAGTCGACGGGGTTCACGCGGGTGGACGACCCGCGGTGGGCCGGGGTGCGCGAGGGGCGGGCGTGGTTTGCGACTGCGAGGGATGGGGCGGTGACGATTCGCGTCATGCGGACTGGTGCGGTTGTCGGCTGGGCGTTCCGGAGCGGCGGGGATGGCGGATTACCGGACTAACGCCGAACAATGGCGGTTCGGCTTGGCCGGGCGCGATTCTCCCCCTAGATTTACACGCACGGGTGCGGGTGGCGTTGGCGTGGCCGGCGCACCCGGCCGACCAAGAAACAGACAATGAACGCAGAACCCAGAAGTGTGACGCAACGCGGCGAGGACGAACCCTCGTCGACCGACGACCCGGGGCCTAGTCGGTCCGGCGGCGCTGATGCGCGGGCCGGAACCGAAGAGGCGGCGGTCATTCTCGATCCGAACCGGTTGCTGACCGAAGGCGGCGTGTCGTGGCTCGGGGCGATGTCGCGCGCGGCGGTGGCGCATCTCGGGCTGACGGGCGGGGTGCGGGTGCGGCTCGTGGATGACGATGAGATGAGCCGGGCCCACCAGGCGTACTGCGGCGTGCCGGGCACGACGGATGTGATCACCTTCAGTCTCTCTGAGGACGAGGCGGTGCTCGATGCCGACCTGTTCGTGTGCGTCGATGAGGCGCGTCGGCAGGCGGGGCAGCGCGGGATTCGGGTTGAGCGGGAACTGCTGTTGTATGTGATTCACGGCGTGGTGCACTGCATGGGGCACGACGACCATGACGAGCGGGACGCGGCGCGGATGCACGAGATCGAGGATGAGGTGCTGACCGCGCTGGGCGTGGGCGCGACGTACGCGACGCAGACCGGTGCGGCGGACTCGCCCACGATCGGGCGGACCTCATCGACACTCGCGCCGGGGGGCGTGACGGAGAATCAAGCGTAGATGTTGATCGATGTGGTGATCGCGGTTGTGGTGGCTGTGTTCGGGCTATTCGTCTCGTCGCTGCACTATGCGCTGGGCGATTTCTCGTGGCGGAAGCTCGAGGAGTTGTGCGAGAAGAACGGCGGGACGGGGGCGATCGACCCGATCGTGAACGACTCGGAGTCGTACGCGCTGTCGATGGGCGCGCTGCGGTCGCTGTGCGCGGTGATCCTGGTGTGCGCGGTGTGCTACGGCGCGCTGGAGTCGCTCGTGCTGCTCAAGGATGAGGGCGCGGCGATGCACCCGGTGGGCGCGTTCGCCATCGGCGGCGGTGTTTCGCTCGTGCTGATCGTGCTGCTGTTTGTGATCCTGCCGATCTCGATCGCCGAGCACGCGGGCGAGCGGTTGATTCACGCGTCGCCGGGATTCATCAAGTTCGTGCACGGGATCATGGCGCCGCTCCGCGCGCTGGCGTTTCTTGACAAGGCGATCGAGCGGCTGGCCGGTCGAGCGCATGTGACGGAGAAGGAAGAGGCGGAGGACGAGCTTCTCTCGGTCGCGGCGGAGGCGGAGCGCGAGGGGACGCTTCAGGACTACGAGAAGCAGATGATCGAGTCGATCGTGCGGCTGTCGAGCAAGACGGTCGAGGAGATGATGACGCCCCGCACGGAGATCGAGGGCTTCGAGCTGACGGACGATCTGGCGTTCATCCGCGATTTCATCGAGAAGGCGGGGCACTCGCGGATTCCGGTGTACGAGGGCGACTACGACCACATCGCGGGGATTCTGTACGCGAAGGACCTGCTCAAGTACCTGGGTGTGCCGAACAAGCCGTTCCACCTGAAGCCGATCCTGCGCGAGGCGCTGTTCGTTCCGGAGAGCAAGTCGGCGCACGAGTTGCTGGTCGAGTTGCAGCAGCGGAAGGTGCACATGGCGATCGTGCTCGATGAGTACGGCGGCACGACGGGGCTGATCACCTTCGAGGACATTCTCGAGGAGATCGTGGGCGAGATCTACGACGAGTACGAGCCGGAGGACGAGTCGGAGCCGGATATCTATGTCGATGCGGCGACGCGGAGCGCGCGGATGCACGCGCGCGCCACGATCGAAGACGCGAATGAGGCGCTGGAGGCGATCGGCATCGAGTTGCCCGAGAGCGAGGATTACGACACGGTGGGCGGGTATGTGCTGGCGGAGCTGGGGCACATCCCCCAGCCCGGCGAGACGGTGTCGCACAACGGATTCGTGATGACGGTGCTGGAGGCGGAGTCGACGCGCGTGAGTCTGCTGCGGATCGAGGCGGTGGAACCGGCGGCGGAGAGCGCCGAGGCGGCGGCTCTTGACACGAACGGCAACGGTCGCGAGGGCGGGAAGTAGGGATTCGCGGGGGCCGCGGAGTGCGGGCGTGAAGCGAGAGCAAAGGACAATCCGGCGGCGGCTGGCGCGCCTGGCTGTGCTGCTGGTGGTCGCGTTCTTTGTAAACGTGTTGGTGGCGTGGGGGTTGGCGGTGTGGGACCCGGATTGGGGGTGGCGGTATGACCCGACCTCAACCCTTAAGGCCCCGTTCATACTGAACCAGTTTGAGGA
>CALFMQ010000253.1 GCA_937879825.1 uncultured Phycisphaerales bacterium | reverse complement strand
TCGCGGTCTTTCTCGGCGCCGGTGAAGGCGCCGCGGACATGGCCGAAGAGTTGGTCTTCGAGGAGGGACTCTGACTGGCCGGCGCAGTTGAAGGCGACGAAGCGTTTCTTCTCGCGCTGTGAGAGTTTGTGGACGGCGGTGGCGATGAGTTCCTTGCCGGTGCCGGACTCGCCGGTGACGAGGACGGGGAGGTTGGAGGCGGCGACGGTGCGGACGGTGGAGAGGATCTTGCGCATCGGCTCGGAGCCGGCGACGATTCCCTCGAAGCCGTCGTGCTGCACGAGGTCGCTTGCTTCCCCAGCCCCCCCCGCTGTGTGACGGAGGAGGACGGTTTCTGCGGCGCGGTTAATGAGTGAGCGGAAGAGTTCGAGGTCGAGGGGTTTTTCGATGAAGTCGAAGACGCCTTCTTTGAAGGCGGTGCGTGCGGTGGCGACATCGCCGTGGGCGGTGACCATGACGGTCTCGGCTTCGGGCTGGAGGTTGCGGGCGGTCTGGAGGACGCGGAGTCCGGCGTCGGCGCCATCGGGGGCGACGGTGCCGGCGGGTGTTTTGACGCCGGCGGAGTTGGGCATGCGGAGGTCGGTGACGATGACATCGAAGGAGCCGCCCTTGAGTTCTTCGAGGGCCGCGGGAACATCGTTGACGATGGTGCAGATGTGCCCGGGCTTTCGGAGGGCGTCGGACATGACCTCGGCGTGGTCTGGTTCGTCCTCGACGATGAGGACCTGCGCGCGGGTGTTGAGGTTGTTGTCAGGCATGGCCTGATGATACGGGGATGGGGGTGGCGCGCTGGATGCCGGTGAGGGCGATGGCGATGGCGTCGGAGACATCGGTGGGCGAGGGCGGCGCGGGGAGGGCGAGGAGGGCCTGGACGGTGGACTGGACCTGTTGCTTGGAGGCGTGGCCGTTGCCGGTGACGGCGCGTTTGACCTCGGTGGCGGGGAGTTCGATAAGCCGGAGCCCCATGCGCGCGGCGACGAGGAGGATGACGCCTCGGGCGTGGCCCATAATGATGGCGGTGGTCGGGTGCGCGTAGTGCGCGTAGAGCTTCTCGACACAGACAACCTGGGCTTGAGAGCGTGCGAGGAGCGCTGTGAGGTCCTGCTCGAGTTCGACGAGGCGGTCGTGTACGGGGAGGGAGGACTTGAAACGGAAAACGCCGGCTTCGGCGAGCGACGGGGTGTCCGAGGGGCGTTCGGCGCTGGCACGGAGCACGGCGTAGCCGGTGCGTTGGAGTCCGGGATCGATTCCCACGATGCGCATCTGTCTCATGGTATCGGGCGTTGGGATTGGATGGGGTGAGTCGCGGTGCGATAACGCGGTGGGCTGCATAACCGGAACAAGCGGTCGGATTGAGCGCGGTCGCGAGCGGAATCGATGAGTCGCGCTTGCGGGCGGCGCGGGGTGCGGCATTGTTGTGACCGAGTGACCCTTTGCACACGGGGTCGCGGTTTCGATCGGTTCAACTTTACGAGGAGTCAGAGAGATGAGTATTCGTACCCCCTTGATGCGCGCCTGCGGCGCGTCGATCGGTCTGCTTGCGCTGGCTTCGTCGGCGCACGCGGGCATGAGCCCCATTCTGTCGCCCGGGACCTACGCGCTTGCGAACCATCCCGACGGCAACGCGGCGACGCCCTACTACGGGATGCGCGCCGACGGCCTTCGCACGGGCAATGCCAACGACACCTACACCTTCGACTTTGAGGCGACCGGCGCGGCGATGTTCACGGACATCACCGACAACGGCGGCGGCAACTACAGCATCCGCATCTACGGCCAGGCGTTCGGCGGGCGCGATATCGGCGGCACCTACGACGCGGTCGAGAGCGGCATGGTGTCGATCGACTTCACCTACGCGGTTGCGACGCAGGTCCCCGGTGATGACGACTTCTGGGTGACGGGCCCGGACATGACCAATAACGGCACGATCGCGTTCATCTCGGGCGCGCTTGCGGGCGAGGCGTACGCGCTGACGGACAAGAGCAACGGCTCATATTCGTTCCGGCTCGGCGATGAGGACAACGACGCCGGGCACCGCGGGCACGACGGTGTCTCCGGCTGGGGCTGGATGAACCACGGCCCGGTGGGCGGTCAGATCGGCGGCCACCTTAACGACACCGACTGGCTCTTTACGGTGATCGTCCCGACGCCCGGTTCGACGGCGCTGCTCGGGTTTGCCGGTCTTGCGACGCTCCGTCGCCGCCGGTGAGTGCTCCGGGCTGATCGCGGCTCCTGTTTGATTCCCGGCGCGGGTTCCTTCGAGGGGGCCCGCGTTTTTTCGTGCGCTGGTTTATGCTTGCGGCACCATGGTGTTTGCGATCATCGGCGCGGTTGTGGTCGGCGTGACGCTCGGGCTGCTGGGCTCGGGCGGCTCGATTCTGACGGTCCCGGTGCTGGTGTACCTCGTGCACCGGCCGGACAAAAACGCGATTGTCGAGTCTCTGGCGATTGTGGGCGTGATCGCGTTGTCGGGCGCGTTGACACGAGTGAAGAAGCGGGAGATTGACTTCGGCGCGGCGGGGCTGTTTGCGCCAGCGAGCATTCCCGGCGCGTGGATCGGCGGCGAGATCGGTTCGCGGATTCCGGGGGCGTTGCAGCTGGTGATTCTGGCGGCGACGATGCTGGTCTCGGCGGCGCTGATGCTGCGTGGGAAGTCGACGAAGAAGCCCGCGAGTGGCGAGGAGGATGGGCGGGGAACGAGGCGGCATCCGCTGATCGTGATCCCGGTAGGGTTGGGCGTGGGGATGCTGACGGGGACGGCGGGGGTGGGCGGGGGATTCCTGTTTGTGCCTGCGCTGACGGTGGCTGCGGGGCTGGATATCCGGCGCGCGATCGGGACGAGTCTGCTGCTGATCTCGATCAACTGCGCGACGAGTTTCTACAAGTACCTCGCGCATCGCGGGGCGTTGGAGGAGCCGATCGACTGGACGACCATCGCGATCTTCGGCGTGGTGGGCGTCGCGGGCGCGCTGGTGGGTCAGCGGCTGGGGAGCAGGATCAGCCGGGAACTGCAGCGGAAGATCTTCGCGGTATTCCTTGTGGTGCTCGGTGCGTACATGCTGTGGCATGAGACGACGAGCCTGATGGGTCGGTGAGCGCGCAGGGGTGTGCGTTATCAAGCGACATGGCTCGTGCTGCAGCACGAGCCATGGCACCCGAGAAATGAACTCTCTCAGCACCGCCTATCTGAGGCAGGGGGCGTGAGTCAGTTGCAGGTGAGTCCCCAGTTGGAGAGGACGACATTGAGGTCGTCGACATCGACGGTGCCGTTGCCGGTGACGTCGCCCGAGGTGAAGAATGGGACCGTGCGGAGCCAGTTGGCGAGGACGATGTTGAGGTCGTCGACGTCGATCGTGCCGTCGGCGTTCGCATCGGCGGGGCATGTCGGGGGCACGCGGATGGTGACGGTTCCTGAGCCAAGGAGACTCGAGAGCGTGAGGGTGTGGCCGTCGTGGGCGACGGATCCGGCGAGGCCGCCGGCGAAGGTCGCGATCACGCTGCCGGGGACCGCGCTGACATTGATGGTGACGGTGCCGGCGACGGTGTCGTGCGCGCCGCCGATTGTGATGACGGGCGTCGAGCCGTCGAGCGACCAAGAGAGCGCGTTGAGATCGAAGTGATCGAAGGAGTTGCTGGTGATTCCCAGCACATCGAAGGCGGCGCGGCGCCAGCCGATGCCGCCCTGGGGGACGTTGGACCGGTAGTAGACGGGGTTGGAGTATGCCTTTTCGGTGCGGCCGTTGACGGTGGAGTGGACCTCGGCGCGCACGAAGGAGCCGGTGGTCTGGTTGACCGTTGTGTTGGCGGTGAGGTCGATCTCGGGCGTGGCGACGGGGACGGCAACGGCGAGGTTACCGGAGTCGATGACTCGCGCGGTGTCGCCCGGGGTGAGGCCGGTGAGGTGGATGGTGGACCGGACAGAGGGTCGGTCGGTGACGACGACCTGGCCCATGAGCGCGCCCCGATCGGTCTCGATATCCATGGTGCCGTTGTAGATGACGGGGTCGGCGAAGTAGGTGCGGCCGGCGCGGAGGGCGTCGGCGAGGTCGGACTCGCCGGCGGTGTCGGCGTAGATGAACTGGGTCATGGAGAATGTGGGGTTGGTGAGGACGCCTGCGGGGTCGGCGCCGTGGGAGTCGGAGACTCCGAGCCCCGTGTAATAGAGGGAGTTGAGGGCGAGTTGGTCCCAGACCCAGAGGTGGTCGGGCATGGGCCTCTCGCGCTGGCGGTAGCCGACTTCGAGGAGGTCGGAGTTGTAGAGGTGGTTGCCGAGGAGCTGCGCGAGGAGCGCTTCCTTGGTGAGGGTGGTGGGCAGGAGTGGCGTGCCGGTGCCGAACATGTGCGCGTATGAAACCGCGGCGCCGTTCTGGTGGGCGAGCTGCGTGATTCGATAGCCGACGAAGTCCTGGTGGAGCTGCCAGTTGACGAGCCATCCGTTGACGAATCCGGGGGAGAGCGTCTCGTAGGCGTTCCAGTCGGGGATGGGTGTGTTGGGGCCGTACTCGAGCATGTGCTTGGGCGAATACGAGTGCTCGACGCCCTGAAGGTGTGTGACGCCTTCATTGAGTGCGTTGTAGGCGTCGAGTTCGGTGCGCTGCCATGCGAACAGCGGCGCGCCGGTGGCGGCGTAGTCGATGCGGAGGTCGTCGTAGCAGACTGTCGCGACCGCGTTGTTCTTGGACTCGATGCCGACGAGCAGTTCGGTGAGGGCGTTGTCGAGGCCGTTGATGAAGGGGTATCCGGCGACGGCGTCCTGCGAGACATTGAGGACGATCTCGTTCCACTGGCCGGGCGTGTAGGGGACGGGCACGCGGTAGATGTAGTCGTTGCGGACCGGGGCGGTGATGGTGTTGGAGAGGAAGTACTGGATCTCGAGCCGCTGCGTGCTGACGATGGAGGGATGGAGCGGGCGCGAGAGGATTGCGGTGATGACGCCGGTGGCGTCGTTGCTGATAACTTCGGGGAAGACCTTGATGCGGATGGTGGCGTCGGCGGCGAGCGAGACGCGGCGGCGTGTGGCTTCACAGTTGAAGAGGTAGGAGAAGTCGGAGCGGTTGGCGAACTGGCGCGAGCCGGACATCCGGAATGAGCCGGTGCCGGTTGCGACGGTCTGGTTATCGATCGCGGCGCTGAAGGTCTGGAGCCCGTTGCGGAAGAAATCGATGCTCTTGATGAGCGCGATGTCGCCGTTGCTCGAGGCGGTCCACGGCTCGCCGTGGTTGAGGGGCTCGGTCAGCGTATCGAAGCCGAAGCGTGTGGCGCGGTGGGCCTCTGCGACGAACATGTGGTCGTGGTCGGTCCACCAGATGACATCGATGCCGAGCAACTTGGCGACTTCGTGGTGGGAGCGGATGGTGGCGTCGCCCTCGGAGAGGGAGCCGTGCATGTGCAGCGCGGTTTTCCAGGAGGGGACACCGGTGACGGGCGAGACGCGGCTCGGGGTCCTGTCGGTGATGGTTTCCTGGTGGTGGGACTCGTTGGGCTTGCCGTGACCCGGGTGGCGGGCGGAGACGGGAGCGCAAGAGAGCAAGAGCACGCCGATCGTGACGACCAACCGCGCCGAGCGAGACATTTTGCTGTGTCCTTCTGAATAGTGGATTGGAGTTCCACCCTCACTGAATGCGAACGTGAATTCTATCGTTCCAGCACCAAAAGCAAGGTAATTCGGAGAATCGTCATAACCGTCGGCTTTTCCGGCGATTGGGGCTCGGTTCGCGGGGGCCGGCGCACGTTTCGCGACGGCGCCGACGGCATAGCGACGGTTATCCGGCGGCGTTCGGTAACGGGTGCCGCTCGCGGCCCGGTTATGGGCAGGTGGCTCCCCACTGGGAAAGGAGGATGTTGAGGTCGTCGACATTGACGGTGGCGTCGGCGGTGATGTCGCCCGACTGGCCGGGTGCGACGGTCTGGCCCCAGTTGGAGAGGAGGATGTTCAGATCGTCTACGGAGACGATGTTGTCGCCGTTGATGTCGGCGGCGCACGGCGGGTGGAGCGCGATACGTACGACGCCGGCGCCGATGAGGTTGGTGATGCTGATGGCGTTCGGGGCGTACTCGACTTCGCCGGTGAGCGGCGGATCGATGATGACCTGCGCGCCGGCGGGAAGTTCGGCGGTGTCGATCTGGAAGGCGCCGGGGGATGACTCGGACTGGCCGGCGATGGAGAGTGTCGTGATGTCGCCTTCGGCGGCGGATGTGACCGACGAGACCCGGAAGTGGTCAAAGTTGCGGGCGATGACGCCGGCGTAGTCGACGAAGGCGCGGCGCCAATCGATGCCGCCGGCGGGCACCTGGCCTAGGAAGTAGATCGGGTTGGAGTAGGCCTTCTCGGTGCGGCCGGTGGTCTGCGAGGTGACTTCGGCGCGGAGGAAGGAGCCGGTGGACGGGTTGATGGCGATGGTTGCGGGGAGGTTGACTGCCGACTTGGTGACGGGCGTTGTGGAGACGGGACTGCCGGAGTCGATGAGACGGACCTGATCGCCGGGTGTGAGCGAGTCGATGTGGACCGTTGCGTCGATGGACGGGCGGTCGGTGATGACGATGTTGCCCATGACGGCGCCGTTGTCGGCGAGGATGTCCATGACGCCGTCGTAAATGACCGGATCGGCGTAGTAGGTGCGCCCGGCGCGCAGGGCGTCGGCGAGGGATTGTTCATCGCAGGTGTTTGAGTAGATGAACTGCGTCATGGAGAAGGTGGGGTCGGAGAGGTACTCGGTGAGGTTGCCGGAGTGCCCGTCGCTCACGCCGAGCCCGGAGAGGTATTTGTGGTTGAGGGCGAGCTGGTCCCAGACCCAGAGGTGATCTGCCATGGGTCGTTCGCGCTGGCGGTAGCCGACTTCGAGGAGGTCGGAGTTGAAGGTGTCTGTTGCGAGGAGTTTGGCGAGGAGTTGTTCCTTGGTGGGTGTGGAGGCGAGGAGCGCGGTGCCGGTGCCGAAGGGATGGGCGTAGGAGACGGCGGCGCCGCGTTCGTGGGCGAGCGTGGTGACCCGGTTGGAGATGAAGTTGTTGTGCGCGGGGCCGTTGACGAGCCAGCCATCGACGACTCCGGGGCTGAGCGCCCATGCGGTGACCCAGTCGGGGAGCGGCGTGTTTGGGCCGTACTCGAGCATGTGGGGGAGCACGGAGGAGTGTTCGATTCCCTGGAAGTGGATGACGGTGTCATTGAGCGCGTTGTAGCCCTCGAGCATTTGTTTTTGGGCGGCGAAGAGGGGCACGCCGTCGGCCTCGATATCGAGCCGCAGATCGTCGAAGTAGCAGACCGCGAGTGCGTTGTTCTTGGACTCGAGCCCGATGAGGACCTCGGTGAGCGCGTTGTCGCGGCCATCGATGAATGGGTAGCCGGCGACGGCGTCGTCGGTGATGGGCATGACGATCTCGTTCCACTGTCCCGGTGTGTACGGGACGGGCACGCGGTAGATGTAGTCCTGGCGCGTGGGCTGCGTGTCGGTGTTGGAGAGGTAGTACTGGATTTCGAGGCGGTTGTTGGCCTGAATCTGCGGCGAGACGGTGCGGGAGAGGAGCATCGTCATGACGGCGGTAGCGTCGGCGCTGGTTGTTTCGGGGAAGACCTTGAGTCGGAGCGTGAGACCGGCGGCGACGGAGATTCGGCGGCGGGTGGGGTCGGCGTTGAAGATGTAGGAGAAGTCGCTCCGGTTGGCGAACTGACGGCGGCCCGACATCTTGAGCGAGCCGGTGCCGACGGCGACCTGTTCGTTGGTGATGGCGGCGGATTGCTCCTGGAATCCGGTGCGGAAGAGCGAGACGCTCTTGGTGAAGACGATGTCCACGACCCAGTTGGGCGACCACGGCTCGCCGGTCGCGAGCGACTCGGAGAGCGCATCGAAACTGAAGCGGGTGGCGCGGTGCTGCTCGGAGACGATCATGTGGTCGTGGTCTGTCCACCAGATGACATCGATGCCGAGGAGTTTGGCGGCCTCGTGATGTGAGCGGATGGAGGCGTCGCCCTCGGAGAGGATGCCGTGCATGTGGAGCGCGGCTTTCCATGCGGGTTCGTTTGTGTATGGCGAGAGGCGCGTGGGCGTGCCGGTGAAGATGACATCCTGCTGATGCGCGCGCGGCGCGGCGCTGTGGTCGGGGTGGCGGGCGTGCGCGGTTGAAGTGCTCAACAAGACCGTCCCGATGAGGACGGGACACCATGAGAGACGATTCACGGTTCAACCCCTTCTTTCCACAGCGGCGTGCACGCCGAGGTGGCGCGCTCGATGGAATTGTATATCGGGCGGCGGCGGAACAAAGAAGATTCGACCGACGGGCTGATGGGCGTTATCTGGCTGTTTCGACCGCCCAGCGGAGGGTGTTATCCGCCTTGACGGTGACGGCGGCGAGGAGGCGGCGCGACTCGGCTTCCATCAGGGTGCGTTCCTGGGCGAGGCGTACTGCGGGCTCGAGTTCGGGGCGGGCGGCTTCGATCGTTGGGGCGTCGCTTGGTGGCGGGATGATGCGTTCGATCGTGATGAGGGCCCATGTGTTTTCGAGGACGATCGGGCCTCTGATGCCGCCGAGCGGAACCTCTGTGAGTGCTGAGCGGATGGCCTGCGGCCAGGCGAGGTCGTCGGGCGAGACGGCGGGGATGAATCCGCCGGAGGGCGCGCTCGCGTCGATGGAGTTTTTGATCGCGGTGTCTGCGAAGGTGCTGCCGGCGCGGATCGCCATGACGGCGGCCTGGGCTTCTGCGGCGCTGCGGGTGACGATGACGCGGATGTCGTAGCGCGTTCCGTAGCGGAGACGGTATGCGCTGGCGAGGGCGGCGTCGGAGATGACGACCTGATCGCGGACGAGCGCGCGGAGGCGGGCGGTGCGCTGGAGGAGCGCGGCGAAGCGGACGGGCCCGAGGCCGCGGGCGCGGCGGATGGCGTCGAGCGAGCGCCCGTCGGCGTCGCCGCTGACTGAAGCGATCTGCATGAAGCGGTCGCGTTCGGCGTCGATATCAGATTGCGTGATGGTGATGCGGCGGCGCTGGCATTCCTCGCGGAGCGCGGTATCGAGCATGAGTTCGCGGACGATCTCGGTGCCGCCGGCTTCGGCGAGGGCGGGGATGATGTCGGCCCACGCATAGGGCGTGCCGTTGATGATGAGGGCTGCGGCGTCGGTGTCGGCGGTGCTGGTGGGGTTGTGCGGCGCGCCGACGGAGTTTTCGGCGCGTTCGATGCCGCGCATGGCGCGGGCGTCGTTCATTTGAGTCGACGCGCACCCGGCGCTGCAGATCGCGACCCATGCGAAGAACCAGGTGCGCATCAGGGTCTGAGTCCTGAAGGGAGTCCATCGGGGAAGTACGTTTCGATGGCGGATTTGATGCGATCGACGCGGTTGCCGTGACTGGGGTGGGTTGACATGAACTCGGGCGGCTTCTGGCCGCGGGCGCTGGCTTCTTCGAGGATGTCCATGACGCCGATCATGGCGCGGGGGTCGTATCCGGCGTTGGCGGCGAGGATGACGCCCCACGTGTCGGACTCGAGTTCGTCCTCGCGGCCGTACTTGAGATTGACGAGTTGGCCGATGGCGTTTGCGAGTTGGGCGGCTTGCTGGGCGCCGACCTGCGAGTCGGATGCGCCGACGGCGACCGCGCCGACGAGGCCCTGGGTGAGGCCCATCTTGGCCATGCGCTGGGCGCCGTGGCGTTCGATGACGTGGCCGACTTCGTGTGCGAGGACGCCGGCGAGTTGGCCTTCGGTCTGGAGTTTGTCGAACAGGGCGCGGGTGATGAAGACCTGGCCGCCGGGGAGGGCGAAGGCGTTGATCGTCTGCGGGTCGGCGAGGAGGTGGAACTCGAACTGGTAGGGGTTGCTCTCGCCGTTTGGGATGGCGCGGAGGAGTTCGGCGCCGATGGTATCGACGAGGCGCTGATCGGCGGAGTCGCGGTCTTCGCCGCCGTGCATCTGCATCATTTCGGGCATGGCCTGGAGACCCAGCGCGATCTCGTCCTGCGGGGACATGGAGACATGCTGGACCTTGCCCGTGATGGGATTGATCTGGCGCATGGAGAGGAAGGAGATGATGGCGAAGAGCGCGACGACGCCCGCGATGATGAGTCGGGGGTTGATGCCGCGCATCCCGCCCCCCCCGCGCCCTGTGCCGCGGCCTGAGAAGGGGCCGCGTCCGAACTGTGTCATGGGAGTCCTCCCGTGCGAGGGGGTAGTGTAGACGGGCGCGGGCTGCGCGCTCGCATCGAGTTTGAAGATGCAGAGCTTGTTGGTTGGCAACGAAGCGGTGGCACCCGCCCCCCCATTGGAACTGACAGAAGACACTATTCCACCCATCGGTGGACGATGTTGGTGCGATCCTCCCCGGCTTGCCAGACGCGTTTACTTCTTAGCGAGTTTGTAGAAGGGGAGCGGGCGGACGCGGGTTTCGAAGTAGGCGTCGCGTCCGGAGTCGACCCGCAGTTCG